>DOWI01000303.1 GCA_003519645.1 Oscillospiraceae bacterium | reverse complement strand
GCTTCGGGCATCCACCGTTCTAACACCTTCAGTGCGCTGTCCCGCTTCTTTTTGGCGTTAAGCGGGTTGATACCATCCAGAGCCGCTGTAACCTCAGCGAACTGTTTATCAAGCCGTTCAGCGGCTTTGAATACGCTAAGGGGGATGTGCTTGCGCTTGGTTATCATGGACGATACGCCCCGTTCCAGTTCGGGCCATCGTTCTGACATAGCGTTGTGGAAGTTGGTCTGCCATTTTGACAGGGTTGCTTGATTGCCTAAAATCGTCTTTGCAGATAGGCTCATGCCGTTCTTTCCTTTCGTTATTGGGCAAAAAGAAAGGTGCATATGGGGAGTTTTCTCGTCCATATGCACCACGGCAGCTATAATATTTTCTTTTCCTATTTTTGATTCCACAAATGCCAAGGCCCTTTCAAAAAACTCACGCTGTTCGGGCGGTTTCAAGGTCATCATAAAATCATGGCTTGCGGTGATAAGTGTTTCAACCATAACGGTGGAATTAGAGCGTGTTCTGCATCCTGCTGCCGCGATCATTCGCTTCACCTCTCGAAGATAGGTTTGTTTCGGCAGCACAAGGTGGTAATTGTCCGATTTACGCTCCGCTACAATATCCGGGTTGCTTTTATAGGCTTCTTTTTTCCGCTCATTATGAGTGTAGCAGGCACTCACACCGCCTGCCTTCTTTTTCTGAAAGCGTAATATTGCATATGGCATAATTGGCATCTCTCCTTTGGAATGTTCGTTTTATTTCTGCGAAAGTGCGGCTTATTAAGAAAGTGGCGTTATAATGCCTACGGCAATGAACACCGCAACACCGCAAAGTGCTTACAGAAATCAAGCTCACCTCCGTTCGCTTAATATCTGCAAGCGGACGAACAAAAACTCCTGTTTTTGTTCGTCTGCGGTGGTGCAGTGTAACACACTACACTTACGCTGTAAGTGGTGTGGCAGATGTTCCTTCTGCACTCCCTTTGGCAACGCTGATGCATTGCCATGAAGACCGCAAATAACCCCGGCAACCGTATTCACTTTTGCGGTGTTGCGGTCTTCATTTGGGCTACGGCCCAATACCACGCCGCGCCCTTTTTAAATGCTTTTACACCCGCTGTCTGTTTTGCGTTCTCGGCTGTCCGTCTGCCGATACCGTGTTCAGACAAGCGAGCGTAAACTTCATTGCAGGGCTTTTCGCCGTCACGGAGCATTTCAAGGATCAGGATGACCGCTTGCGCTTCCTTTGTGGGTTCACGCTCTGAGCGTGTTCCGTTCAGCAAATCGTCAAGTCCGATTTCATACTTTCCCACCCAGCGGAAGCCGTCCTGATCTAGCTCAAAGGCAATCGGTGCACCCTCTGGGGCAAGGGAGCTTTTAAGGTGTGCCATAACCCTTGTATTCTCTTGTTCTTTATCCCTGCCGACAAGCAGGATAGAGCGAACAGCGGCGGCGATATCGATACTGCCAAGCCCACGGTAAAGGCCTTTGGTTTGGCTCATGGCTTTGTTCATATGCCCGATAATGAGGATGGCGCACCCTGTCCGTTCGGCAACCCCGCCAAGGGTTTTAAATATGGGGCGGATTTCATTGGCGCGATGCATATCCACATCTATCCCAAGATAAGCTTGCAGGGGGTCAAGAATCAGCAGCTTTGCACCTGTTTTGACAATAGCCTGTTCAATCCTTCCGTCTGAAAAGGACAGAGGTGCTTCGCTTTCGTCTATCACGACAACACGGGTGCAATCTGCCCCGACCTCCTCAAGGCGAGGCTTGATGGTATCGGCTAAACCATCCTCGGCAGTTTGATAGATTACTGTTTGCGGTGAATCTGTGGAATCACATTCGGGCATAGGATTTCCGTTTGAGAGCAGAGCGGCAACGGCAAGCACAAAGGTTGTTTTTCCATCGCCGGGGTCACCTTGAATCAGCGTGATTTTTCCGTATGGAATATACGGATACCACAGCCATTTTACAGGCTGCGCTTGCACCTCGCTCATGGTAATGATATTGACTTTCATTGTTTGGCTATCTCCTTTCGGTCATGAAATAGTTAAGCCCCAAAGCGGTGTGTCTTTCCGCTTTGGGGCTATGTAGTTGATTCATATTATTTATCTGTTTGGGAATTGCCTAAAATCTCTACTGCAAGCATCAAACCGCACTGTAAGCCAATTTCCATATACACTTCCTCATAAATACTTGTGCAATGGTATATCATGTTTATAAGTTCCTCGCATCCTTCTGTATCGAGGAATTTCTGTCTTATTACCTCAATAACGGGTTTTGCAGCTTCATCAATGCGCTCTTTATAGCTTTTGTCGCTGATGTTAATTTCCTCTACGCCATGCAGTAGAAACTCCCGAATCTGCTGGATATGCAGCCGATTAAAGATGTCTGAAATGTAGCTCATTATTTCTTTGCCTCTTTTCTTAATGTTTTTGTTGTGTAGAACAACAAATATAACACTATAATAAACTTAAAAGTTGTTTTTGCAATTGTGCAAACAATTAATGAGTTGTTGTTTTCAATATTTGGGTTGATTTTTTCAATAAAATAATATAAAATATGGTCAAGGTAGGTGAAACTATGGGAATGTCAACAAAAGTTAAAATGTTACTTGCTTCAAGAGACATGACCGTAAAGGATTTAGCCACTAAATTAGGTACAACAAGCCAAAATATGACGGCGAAAATTCGGCGGGATAATTTATCTGAAAATGATTTAGTCAGTATTGCAAAAGCCTGTAATGCTTCATTTGAGGGTATTTTCAAGCTAAATGATACAGGAAAAGAAGTTTGAAACATTAAAAT
>DOWI01000026.1 GCA_003519645.1 Oscillospiraceae bacterium | reverse complement strand
TGCCCTCATCGTCCACCAGAAAATAAACAATGTAGCGGTCAGGAAGCTGCGAGGCGGCCGGCTGATTCGGGTCTGTCTGCCATCGCTCAAAATCATAGGAGATCCCAGTATCTACTTGAAACTGAGTCAGCGCTGATTCGGCGGTATCCATCCATTTGCTCAATCGACCGGCACCCCTTTCTTTTTAAGTACAGCGCGTTCAGCCGCCCTGATTTCTTTTTTGTGATCGTCAAAAGCCGGGCGCACAAAAGGATCCGGAAATTCCGGGGAATGTCCGTCGCCATATTCCTCGTAAACGCCGCTTTTTGCTTTCGGGTGTTTCTCCATATCAATGCCGATGGTTCCGTAAATAAAGTTGCCGTTTTGCTTTGCGGGATTAGCTTCGATCGCATTGTAAACAGCGTCAGTACCGTACTTACCGGCACCCTTCCTATGGCGCGCCGCGCCCTCTTTCATAGTTTTATATACAATAGGCGTTGCGGCGTTTACAGCCTCTTTGCACGCGTCGTCAATGTTATTGCCGGCCGCTTCGACTTTTTCAAGATATTTATCTAAATTCGGCAACGTAATCGTCGCTGTAAGTGCCGTTTTGCCGTAAGGATTACCCACTGTTTACCGCCGCCTTTACTTTAAATTTCAGCCAGTGCTTATGTTGGTCAGGGTCATTCGGGCCGATAATCTGATAAATTATGCCGTCTTTTACAAGGTGGCACATAGATGTAACAGCCGGATTGTACCGGATAATAACGTTTGCCGCGTCCATAACCTGCTGCGCCTGTGCTGCCCAGGTTTCGGCTCCGCCGAGCGGATACCAATAACATCGGATATATGCTTTTGGCGGGCTTTCAGCAGACGTGCCGTCGAGGTCATACCATGAGGTAGTTTTATTAATCCCGCTGCCTGATACAACTTTTTTTGAATACGCACTTTTGTACGAAACAGGCCGGCATTCATTTTACTAAGATCCATCAGCGGCCTCCTCCTGCTTAAGCTGTAACTGCAAAATAATACCGTTTAAGCCATAGGGCTGTGGAGTATTTTTATCCGCCGTGTCAACCGTACGATTGTCATACCAGCAAGATACAAGCATTTTTACGGCCTGCACATAAAGCGGGTCGCTTTCATTAATTGGCACCCCCGCATTTGTTAGATAGACCTCCGCCGCATTAATATAGCTTGTCAAGTCATCGTCCGTGCAGCAGTAATCTTTTACATCATCAAGAAATGTTATAAGCCATTCCCCCTAAGGGAGCACCGCTCCGAACGGAGCAGCGCATAAAATCAAGCTCCAGCAGCTTCAGACAACTTGCAGAATGCGTCTGTCAGTGCGACATCACAGTCATACAGTGCCGAACCGAGGAAGTCGACCGAGCGATTTAGAAAACCGGAAGCGGTAGACATTTCCACGGTGACATCCTGTGCGAGGTTGCCGACCATCTGCTTAAAGTCACCAAAATACAGAGTATTGTCAACCACTTTATCGGAAACCAGCACTGGAAATCCGAGGACGCGCTGCGCAATTGGGTTGGAGAAATCCTGCACAAGAATCGGGCGCTTGTTATCATCCTTGATTTTTGCAAGCATTCCATAGAGGAACTTGTTGTTGCAAAGAAATTTTGCGTTGCCGGTATAGCGTGCTGGCAGATAGGAAATCAGGTCGACAATATTGTCATAGGTCGGAGATCCGCCCTTTGTGAACTGCACGTTGTTCGTGCCCACAGTCCACGTCACAGCTTTTTCAACTCCGTTAGGCTGGCTGGAACCGGTGCCATTGATAGTAAAATCCTCAATCTTGACGGCGATGTCGTCTGCCAGCATGTCGGTGAGCCAGCCCTCAAACGCGGAAATTGCCATCGTCTGAATTGTTTTACTGATACGGATGACCTTTGTAATATCGTAGCCGCCAAGCTCGACATACACCAAGGTGTCCCCAGCCGGGGTAATTGCCGCATTTTCGGCGTGGAGGGCTGCATCGTCGCGAGTGCCCTGCACGGCAAACTTAACGTTGCCTGCCACGCGAAGCAGCGTAATTTCATTGATGAGGGGCGCAACCTTCACCATCTTCTGGAAAAGGATATCCGACGTAGCCGTCGGAATAACTGCGGTCGTGCTGCTGTCATAAGACCGCTTTTCGGCGCCAGAATTTGCAGATTCAAACGCCCGCTTTTCGTTGTCGGTCATGGTCTTTCCGAGCAAGCTCTTGAAGAAAGCGCCGCGGTATTCCTCGGTTTTGAGCAAATCTTCCCGCGGCATATTCTCAAAATTGCGCTGTTCTTTTGACTTTGGGACAAGCGGGTTAGGAAGCTGACGCCCTTCAAGCTTACCCTCATTCAGGCCTTTCATAATCTGTTCGCGTTTTTCAATCTGCGCCTTTTCAGTATTCAGAGAACGCAGCTCTTTTTCGAGCGCGTCAAGATCGGTTTTTGAGTCATTTTTTTCAAGCTCTGCGCGGATTTCAGCTTTGCGGGTTTCTATTTCTTTAAGTCTCGGGTCCATTGTTATTACCTCCAAAATTAAAAATAGGTTTCGAGGATAAGCCGTTTACGGCGTTCCTC
>DOWI01000207.1 GCA_003519645.1 Oscillospiraceae bacterium | reverse complement strand
TCCGATAATTACTGCTCGCTTTGCTCTGTACAATAAAGGCAAAATAGACGCAATGTCGCACTGGCTAGCTTCATCAATTATCACATAATCAAACACCCCAGCTTCAAAGGGCACACGGCTTTTTGCAGAAAGTGATGTAACTGCCCAACACTGCAAATACTTTGTCATCTGCTTGGACATCTTGGAAAATTGTTTCTTTAGCTCAGGGTTACTGGAAAGATCAACGTCTCCCGCCAGTTTCATTGCAGCAACGAAGTTGGACATTTCCTGACGCTCATTCGCAGAGAACGATACCGCTTGTGACGTGAGCCATTTATCCCAGAGCTTATATGCAATTCCCGCAAGGGCCGATTTGTTATAAGCAAGTTTTTTGTCTATATCCTCAAGAGATTCATAGGATCTGAATTTTNNAATTTTCCGAGAGTTACTTTGTAATCCGTTGCTATTGCGAGTGCCTTATCAAATGCTACTGCATCTGCTGCCAGCTTTTTTACCTCAACTTCCGAGAGATCTGTGTTCGCTAAAGCCAACTTATAGCGTACGGCGTATGAGTTGTAATAGTCTGCAGCTTTTTCGCATGCGGCAATTCGTTTCGATTTAATACTAGACCAGAACAGTTTCACAAAGAAGTTTTGTCCTTCTTTTCGTGTTTTGTGATGCGCAGTGGCAAATGCTGAAGCTGCTTGTTCTACCCTAGACACATCTACAGGAATGATGCTATCAAAGCATCGGTCAGTTAATTCTCTGACCAGGCAGTACTTCTGCTCCAGTTCATTAAGCGCGTTTCTTGCTGCAACAATTGAGTTTTTATCATTGCGAAGTTTGTTTGCTTCAGCAATTTTCGCATCATATTCGCGGGAGTAGAATTCTGTGTCCGATTTATCTGTGGCAGTTGGTCTTGCGTTTAGCAGGCCTTCTACTATTTCTGCAAGTCGTGAAGCATACTGGTTGTTGCCGATGCGAAGAAGCACCGGACGTTTGCAGAGGCCATTAACCCTGGCGTCAACGACGTCGACTGCTTTGTTGTTTTTACTTGAGAAGAGCGCACTTTTTCCATTCCACGCAATATTAACCAGCAGGTCGGTTACAACCTGGGACTTGCCGGTCCCCGGAGGTCCCGTAACAATAGTAAGCTCTGACCTAAGTGCCGTTTCAACAGACTGTGCCTGTTCTGAGTTAAGCGGCAAAACCTCAAGTAGTGGCTGCATATCATTTGATTGCACTGTTGCTGCGATGCCTTTTACCCACGAATAGAGCGCTGTTCCCCTGTAATTTTCCTCTGGCATATTTGCCAGAGTCATAAGCTCGGCTTCCAGACCCTGAGTATATTTTTCTCGCGCGGCTTCAATGATTATTGGTCTGTTATAAATCCCATTTGGCAGATCCTCAAGTTTAGCCGCACAAGGAATATTATACGGATCGATATTCTCGCTCCAATCCCATTGTCTGATTTCTTTCAGTCTCAGGACAAGTTCGTCGACTTCTATGTCCGCGTCTGGTGTGTTCATACCGAGTTCAGTTTCCAAGTTAACAAGCTCTACAGAAAGCGAATCCGAATTATTCTCACAATATCCTTTTAAGACTTCCATGTTGATTGAAGGCAACCAAGATATTTCCACATTTCCTCCTGTATACTCTACAGGGAACAGAAAAATAGGTGCAATTTTCTGATACGCCGTTCCACCTTTCCCATAAACAGTATAAATCCGAACCGGATATCCAAGGTATGCTTTTGAGTCTCTGTTGCTGCTTATCTTGCTCAGCAGATTCAGCACCGTTTGGTCACTATCTGAATCAACCCCAAGCCCACTAAGAACCGCATATTGCAGGCTAAATCTGCTGGTGAGAAACTGAGAAACCGAGCTGCTGGACTCTAGGCTAAGGCAGTTAAGATAATAATTACACAATTTCCGCAGGTCTTCATCCGGCCTTGGGGGTGTTGNNGCCTGTTCTCTGTGAGTTGATAAGATACCATTTAAAATCCGATTCTTGCCTGACAACAGCTTTCAATGCCGAGCTGTTTGCCAGTGCGGAATTTACAATTCTCTTCTCAACGCCAAGTTCTGCAGCAATTTCAGAACCTTTAATACCGTTAGCGTTTGCTATGGCCCGATAGATTTTACTTTCCAGATCTGTCATGCCTGGACCTCCTAACACTATCCTCGTTTGCCCATCGCTGTTTCGGACATGTTGCTCATAGATTGTTTTTTTAACCCGAATTTCAATCCTCTGCATTATAGGTCAAGCGTAACTCAAACATGGCCTTCACTAATGGATGATAAGTCATATACAGCAAAGATTTGGGGCTGATCCAGCATGGATGAGCCTGGATGAGAATGGATGAATCCTTTACGCCTTATGGCTGAATCCAGAGGACGAAAAAGAGTACCATCTGCGTTATAGTAACAATTATGGGCTCGGCGATTAACGCGACGAAGCCGACCTCCCCCCGAAAGGCAGCAGAAGGCCTCGCCCTGTAACTGGTTCTCGGTTTTTTCGATATATGACGTTCTTTCCAAATCGCAGTTTGTCAGATAAATTCGTTTTTTTCAAGCATTTTCCTGCGCCATTCATGATTTTTAAAGAAAGGCAAAGAAAACGCCAAAACGAAAAAGCGACGCAGTGAAAACCGCGTCGCTTTAATGATTTGATATGGTCGGGGCGACAGGATTTGA
>DOWI01000057.1 GCA_003519645.1 Oscillospiraceae bacterium | reverse complement strand
AATTTTTTTGCTCGAATAAGGGGTGATGTTCGGATGAAGCGATTGATTAATCCAATAAAAAACAAACGCGGAGATGGATATATCGATGTGGTTATATCTGTCCTCGTGGCAATGATGCTGATTGTTCTGATCCTCAACGTCTTTTCTTTTATGACCTTAAAGCAGGATATGGACTATTTCGCAAAAGAAATGATTCATTGTGCTGCGTCTAACGGAACAACATCGGGCAGAGTCAACACCCGATACTATGAGCTGTTGACGGAAACCGGCATTGCCCCAAGCGTTTCATGGAACACCACCTATTTCAACTCATCTCAGAAAACAGTACAGCTTGGTGATACCATCCAGCTAACACTTACGCTGCAGTCAGAAGTGCGTGGTCTTGGGATTATTAGTGTCCCGGTTACGCTAACGGCAAAACACAGCGGCATTTCACAAAAATATTGGAAGTGAGGGATTGTGATGACACATATAAAAACAGCAATTATCGTGTTAATAACAGCGATGATCCTTTCCCTTGCTTTGACATATGCCAGTCTTTTGAGTATAGTATCTAGCACAAAATCCAATACTGAACGAGTGCTGGACAGCTTTGTGCTGGAAAATTCCACATATATTTATGACTCTATAAAAAACGGTCATGATTTCACAAGCTCAATTGATGAATATTATTATCTTTACAAAATATCTTCTGAGCTTTCACTGGATTATTCTGTTGGAATGTTGTATAGTAGGAATGAGCAAGGTGGCTATCACTTTAGAATGACTAATCCACAGACCCGCTTCACTGTAAGTAACACCTTAAATCTCACCACAACCTACGACCTGCTGTTTCCGATTCATTTTGCGGGAAAGCAAGTCATGGAACTGCGTATACCTATTCAGGTTAAGGTAAGTTACAATTTAAAGTGAAGAAAGGAATGTGTGAACATGAAATTTACAAAGAAAAACAAAATCGTGATAGGCGCCGTATCCGGTGTACTGACCATAGCGGTTATTGTAACCGCAGTCTTACTGACAGGGGGAAACACACTCCCAGTCCTGACACCTGACTCCGAGCCGGAAAGCTCTCCTTCAGAAATAGTAGTAAATCTTCCGACAGACACCGAACAGGAAGCTCGAACTTCGGAACCCGAACCGACAGAAAAAGAAGGTACACTCGTTGTTGATGTAAGCGGCAATCTCGAAAGCCCGACAGACACCGATGGCAACAAAAACAACGGCACCGCCAAGTCGCCGGAACAGCCGATAGAAACCAAAAAACCGGAACAACCTGCTAATGACGGCGATAGCGGAATTATAATCGGCGGTGGATCAAATGATGAACAGGAAGCGATCGCACAAGCATGGCTTCGTAATCTGGAGCTCGAAGGCTGTCCATACTGCAACACTCATAGCTGCCCCAGCTTTTATGCAAAAGATGAATGGGGATATCCTTCCTTAGATGTGACACTCTGCCCTGCATATGATATACTCAAAGACCCGATTAAATACTGTCAGATTAGCGGGAAGAAAGCCGGAGATGGCTCAAACGGAACTTGTGTTCGCTTCGTCAATGACTGTCATTGTCCAAATTGCGGTAAGTTTGTAAAAGCAAACGCTTGTCATAGCTGTGACGAATAAAATCTAATAAACGCATTAAGAAGCTTGATCAAACGATCAGGCTTTTTCTTTTGCGTTTTTAAGAAAGGTGGCACTTATGAAAAGAAAGATAATCAAACTTTGTTCTTTTTTAGTTTTACTGATATTGATATACTCTATGTCAATTATTACAGCAAGTGCACTTTCGTGGGATGGAAGCTCCACGGGTGGCGGTGGTGCCGGTTCTCCGGCAGGACCGAACGGATATGCGATTAGAACAACCGGTGATAATTGCCTTGGATATAGATTTTCACTGGTTGATAAAAATGGAAATATAAAAGGCAACAAAGTAATGGATGTTTTCCGTAATACCAGTTACGGAAACATGGAGTATTCTTCAGCTTATAAATTCACATCAAAATATAATAAAAAGCAAATCATCGGTAATCAAAACAATGGTTTTTCCACTTCAAAAAACACGACCTACTGTTATAAAGAAGCGGATATGGGATTTGCAACCTCTCTTCCAACACCAGCTGGTATGGGGACATGGCAGAATAACCGAACAAACCTCAACTCTGTTTTATATAAACTGGGAATCGGAAGTGGTCTTGATGCGTTGAAAAACGGTGATAAAGTTGTGGTGGAACCACTTTTTGATGTCCGACTGCAAAGCATCTATCATTCAGTTACAGTCAGCGAGCTTGCGATATATGGGAAATGGCTTCTTGGCGCAAGCAGCAATGGCGGTTCAAGTGGAAACGTTAATAGTTGGGGATTTATTTCAGCATACACAAATCGTCACTATCCCAATTCATTATATACAACCAACGGGCAAGGTTTATGGACAGGTGCAAGCGCAGTAGGTTCTAGCAGTCGCGCAACTTTTTATGACTTGATCAATAAGGGATACGGCGCAGGCATAGCCTATACCGAAACCAAACCTGATTTTTCGCCTAGTTTAAGTGTAAATATATGTGAGGCATGGAAAGGAAGTAAATCTTCTCGTTCCTTCCATTACGGAACCTCAAATGGCTCAGCATTCGGAAATTATACCTACACAAACGGATACCCCATACTAAATGATGCGGTTTGGTTTGCCGTTAATTTTCCAGCAGAAAGTGAAAATACCTATGTACGGCAGACCGTGTGGATTGTGGGCGGTGGTTCAACTTCCCGCAATGTTTATAGCAATAGTAATACTTGGTTCGATGTAGCGCTCTCACCAACAAAAGTAGATGCAGCCCGAAGCTCTTACACGGTCAAGGCGCGAGTTGATTGGATCAACAGCAGCGGCACGGTGTTAAAATGGGGAGCAGAAAAAACATTTTATATCCCCTTTCGTCCCAAGATTAACCGCTATCAAGTCACAATGTACGATATCACTGGTACGCAGTCCGCACGAAACGGAACGGCCGGGCGCTACGGATCGGTTTATGTAGGACAGAGGATCTACCCGAAATACACCTACACTTCCGATAACGCATGGACTTCGGGTAACAACTTCAGCAATAAACTCAACGGTACAACCGATTTGTCGGCGTACGGTAATATCAATAATAGTGCTGCCTTTGAAAGATATAGCTCTGGTGGCTATTATGTTGTACCGAATATAACCAGTCTCCCTTGTGTGTTGACCACGAGCTGGACATCGAACTCCAGTCGAACCGCTGAATCCACAACTATTAGCATCCCCGTGGTGAAAGTCGATGTAGAATTAAAGGACATTCTCCTGATTGATGAAAACGGATATTATATCAGCCAAAGTACAAAGCTGTGGCAACAGCAAAAGGTTACCCCACAGTATGTTTATAGAAACAACAGCAGCTTTGATATATATGTCGAAGGGTACAGCAGTGGGCATACAAGAANNGGAATTTATAAAATCCCGGCCTATGGCGAAATCTATGTAAACGGCAGTCAAATGACGGTGGGAACCGGCACATTTTTCAGTGTATGGGGCGGTGTGTATCTGGAGGGTGCAGGCTGCTTGAATACCAGTTGGGAAAAAGATGATTTCACAAGTCGAAACAACAATCATTGGGTGCGATA
>DOWI01000268.1:1014-7592 GCA_003519645.1 Oscillospiraceae bacterium | reverse complement strand
CGTGGCAAAATTATATCGGCAATCTGAATGCTATTCTTTCAACACTTAACGCGGGAAATCTAAACAACCTAAAAAACGGTGATAAAATTATAGTCGAACCCCTTTACGATGTCAGATTACAAAGCATATACCACAGTGTAACAACAACTGAGCTTGCAATATACGGCAAATATATTCTCGGTTCAAACAGCGACGGCGGAACAAGTTCTACAAGTGCATCGTGGGGTTTTATTTCAAATTACACCAATAAGCATTATCCAAACTCGCTCTACACTCCCGATGGCAAAGGGTTATGGTCAGGTGTTTCTGCACTTTCAACAAGAGCAACATTTTACAATATTATAAACAAAGGCTACGGCGTTGGTATTGCATATACAGAAACAAAACCTGATTTTACTCCGACACTCTCTGTTCGGTGCGTGGAAGCATGGCCTGGTTCGAAAGGAAACAGAAATAGTCATTACGGAATCAGCTATGGTAGTTCGTTCTCCAACTATGTATACGGAAACGGTTATCCGGCTAAAGGAAATAAAGTGTGGTTCGCCGTCAATTTCCCCGCTGAAAGTGAAAACTGTTATGTTCGACAGACAGTATGGGTTGACGGTGGTGGTTCAAATTCCCGAAATGTTTATTCTAACAGCGGGACTTGGTATGATGTATCGCTATCGCCGACCACGGTAGATGCAGGGCGAAGTTCCTACATCGTAAAGGCCCGCACCGACTGGATTGACGGAAATGGCAACGTGAAAAAATGGGGTGCAGAAAAGACATTTTATATCCCCGTCAAGCCCAAAATTAATCGTTATCAAATGACTATGTATGATATCACTGGAGCATCGGCGGCATATAACGGTTTGGGTGGTTCAAACGGTGCGGTTTACGCAGGACAGCGCATCTACCCAAAATACACGTACCNNCATCATATAATCACTTCCGAGGTGCTTTATATGCTTGGAAAAACGGCTCTTGGAATACTGCCTATACCTATAATGGCGGTTCTGATCTATATTTTGACAACCAAGGTATCAATCAATATTCATCCTTTGAACGCTACAGCAACTTAGGATTGTACACCGTTCCTGATAACAGCACTAATACTGACGGAAGCAACCGAATTCCGTTCAAATTGTGGACTCATTGGGCAAGCGATATAGGAAATACAGGTGAAACAACATGGATTGATATTCCTATCATCAAGGCAGATGTTGAATTATTGGATATCCGTTTAATAGATGAGAACGGATATTATGTCACAGGCAGAGATCTGTGGGTTAATCAGACTGTGACGGTTCAGTATATATACAAGAATAATACCAACTGCAAAATTTATATTGAAGGATATAATTACGATCAAAGCAGAATCAATGGTATCTATGCTATTCCTGCCAACGGACAAATTGCAGTAAACGGAAAAACTGTAACCATGGAAAACGGCTCAACATTTAGCGTATGGGGTGGTGTATATCTTGAAGGTGCAGGAATTCGTAATACTTCAATGGAATCAAACGGTGACAACAATCATTGGTTACGTTATTGGTATGTTAAAAACCCTCTGACAATAGAAGCTGTTACTCCAAACTCCGACTATCGCGAAGGCGTTCAAGTAATAACGAGCTTTAAGGTGTATAACGCTTCGTCGTCAGCCTATATTCCAAGCAACAATATAAGTGTAAAATTTTATGTTTACAATGGTTCAACATTGCTGTATACCGCAACAAAAGCGAGTGTGGTTATTCCCGGAAATAGCGACAATCTCGTCTATTTCAAGTGGACTGTACCAAAAAACCTGAACGGAGCGTATATGACTGTCCGAGGCGAAATCCTTAATAACATCNNATAAATACTACCAGTGTTAGAAGTGCAAAAGTAACTGATTCGCAAACTCCGGACACAAAATATGAAGACAAAAAGCCGTCAGGCTGGTCAGCCTCAAGTATACCAACAGTAACGGCAGGAAGTGCTTTATGGTCAGAATGGGTTTGCGAAAACGGTAACTTCATTAAGAAAAATTACGGTATAACATTGTCAACTTCAGGGCTTGTTATTACACCCGATAGCAACTCACCATTGGCAGAACTGAACAACGGTATATGGAACATGAAATCCGGTTACGGATACTCGTTTAAATGGGAACCGATAATAGCCACAGTCAGTGGCAAAACAGCACCTATAACAGCAATGTACACGACTGTGCAGAATGGTTACGCCACACTCCCCGAATTCAATTATTCAACTGTATCAAGCAAATACAGAACCTTGCAGGTAGTTTCCGGCTCTTTGCAATTCAAAACAAACACTGCGGCAAGCGGAGCAAGACTGCATTTCATTCCGGTATGGTTTCCGAACGGAACGCAGAATTACACTGCGTCTGCATATGCATATGACTGCTGGACACCCGCAGGTATGATTAGTGCCAAGGCGAACTCCAATAGTATTAACATTGTTGGAAGCCTCTATGATGATTGGTATATCGGGAGGGACTGATGAATAAAATTTTTGTTTGTTCGGCATTCCGCGGGGACACTGATGATAACATCAGAAAAACAAAAGAATACTGCCGATGGATTGTTAAAGAATGCGGGGCTATTCCGATAGCTCCGCATTTATTGTTCCCACAGTTTCTCAACGATAATAACGAAGAAGAACGACAGCTCGGTATTAATATGGGCTTAGAGCTTCTCGTAGATTGCAATGAGCTTTATTATTTCGGTGATCGCGTGACGCAGGGTATGGCAACAGAGATTAATAAAGCTCAGGAGATGCATATCCCTGTGCATTATATCTTGGAAAATGAGATAAAAAGTAATCAAAACGGAAACGGAGGATTTGTTTATGAGCAACATCTTATATAAAAACAAAAAGTGGATCGTAGCAATTACATTCTTACTTCTACTCGTGTGTATGTTCAGCGTGACAGTATCTGCAGCAACAGGCGATGTGGGCGGTGCTATTGAAAACACATGGAATTCGGCTAAGACACAGATTAAAAGTGTCGTTAATAATGTGGTTTTCCCCGTAATTGACCTGATTCTTGCGGTACTGTTCTTTGCAAAGATTGGGCTTGCATATATGGACTATCGAAAGCATGGTCAATTTGAATTTACCGCACCCGCAATCCTGTTCGCATGCTTGGTATTTACTCTTACAGCTCCGCTGTATATTTGGCAGATACTCGCATAAGGACGGTGAAACGACAAGAGGGCAGTCAGGCAACTAAACCTTGACTGCCCTCTTGTCGTGCTGATGCTGCATGAGAGACTGTTGTTTTAAGAGTGTTTTTTATTGACTTATTTGCTCTATCTCAGACTTGGTAAACATTTTTTGAATGTCCATGATTAGAATAGTCTTGTTTCCGAGGGTTACCACACCCGAAACATACTGGTTTGCTGTATCGGTTGCGGATTTAGGGGTTGGGATGATCACCCCTTTTTCGACGTTAATTACCTCATCTACACCATCTACAATTAATCCGGTAGTTAAATCTCCGATGGTGGAAATGATGATGCAGGTGCGTTCATCATATGTAATCTGATGCTTTTTAAGCCTTACCCTTGTATCGATTACAGGTATAATATTGCCTCGGAGGTTAATAATTCCTTTCATATAATCAGGTGATTCTGGTATTGCGGTAATCTTCTGCATCCCGACAATTTGAACCACATGAGCGATAGATATACCAAACAGCTGCTCATCACAGAAGAATGTAAGATATTTATTCTCAATCTCTTCTGGCGAAGTATTATCGATTAATATATTGACATCATTTATGGAAGAACCCATATCACACCCTCCTTTTTAATATTTTCCAAGTAAGGCAAAGCCGGATGCTTTATCCCCCATAGATAAGTCTGTTACATCGCTATGTTTCTCTGTCTTCTGCTGAAAGTTTACTTCTTCAACTGTTCTTGAAAGGCGGAATTTGGAGATTTGATGGTTGAGCATTTGGGCCTGTCCTGAAAGTTCTTCTGCTGTTGCAGCACTTTCTTCTGAAGTGGCGGAGTTGCTTTGCACCACTGTTGAAATTTGCTCAATACCTGTAGTTATCTGCGAAATTGCGGAAGCCTGAGCATTAGAAGCATCTGCAATTCCATCAACCAGCTCTGCAACCTTGGCAGTATTTTGCACTACCTCCTCCATAGCTTTTGCAGTGTTTCCAGCCAAACTTGTTCCTTTACCAACAGCCTGAATAGTCTCCTCTATAAGTTGAGTGGTATTGTTTGCTGCCTCAGCCGCCTTTCCAGCAAGATTACGTACCTCATCAGCTACCACGGCAAACCCTTTACCAGCAGCACCTGCACGAGCTGCTTCAACGGCTGCATTAAGGGCCAGGATATTTGTTTGAAAAGCGATATCGTCAATGGTTTTAATTATCTTTTCAATCTCAGTAGATTTAATACTTATATTTTCTATCGCTTCAATTAGCCCTCGCAATTGACGATTTCCATCCTCAACTTTTTCCCCAGTTTGCATGGATTGTACACTTGCACTTTGTGCATTGCCAGCTGTTAATTTTACTTGTTCCGAGATTTCTATGATACTAGCAGAGAGTTCCTCCACGGAGCTTGCCTGTTCGGTAGCGCCCTGAGAGAGGCTCATGCTCGTATCAGAGATCTGCTGCGCTCCTGCGGCAACTTGATCAGATGCAACTTTGATATTTGAAAGCACTTCATTGTTTTTGACAACCATCTCATGTAACTTCTGCCCTAAAAGATCTTTATCGGAATGAACAATAACATCAATTGTCATATCTCCATCCGCAATTTTTTCTACCACCAGGACTTGATCTCGGATGTTCTCTATCATGCGCCCAAAGGCAGACATAAGATCTCCAATCTCATCTTTTGTTTCAGCAATAACATTTACCTCAGTATCCCCTAAGGCAATTTGGTTAGAAGCATCCACCAGCTTCTTTATGGGGCGGCTGATTAGCTTTGATATAAAAATGCCCAATAGGACAGCAACTACAACCCCTATTAGGATAACAATTGATAAGAGAATGATAGAATTTATGGCTAACTGTGAGTTGGAATTCGCTCTTTCTGCCCCAGACTCAACGTTGTATGCAATTGTATCATCAAAGTCTTTTTGGAGATCTAAAGAAACTAAATACATTTCACCGAATGCCAATTCATTTGCTTTTTCAAGATTACCGTTCTGAAAGTACTCTAAAAAGTTAGAAAGAAGCACTTGATATGTATTCCAACTAGACTTTAATTCACTAAACAAGTTGAGGTCTTCTTCAGATTTTTTTAAATTACCATACATCTCTAAGAAACTGCCAGCGGACTTCATAGAATCATTAATATTATCAATCAACTTCTTTTGTCCTGACTGGTTTTGTTCGGTAAAAAGCTTTATAGCGTTAAATCTTGCTTCTTGATAATAGATAGCGGCTTCACTGGCATAATTGATGCCAAGGGTATTACTTTCGTATAATCGGGTATCTGCCTCGTTCATTCTGATTAGATTGATTAACCCTACAGCCCCGATAATAACAGCAATAAATGCAATGGTTAGAAAACCTATCGTTAATTTTGCCGAAATTCTTAAATTGCGATACCATTTCATAGTTTGCATCCTCCAAATTTAATATTACCATACATTATTCCGCACTGATTAATATAATTAAACCTCCTTATCTTTTATCAGTTTAACAAATAGCCTTGCAATATCCGGATCAAATTGAGTACCGCAATTCCGCTCAATTTCTTGTATTGCTGCTTCGCGAGGCATAGCTTTGCGATATAATCTATCCTCCGTCATTGCGTCAAACGCGTCTGCAATAGCAAGTATCCGCGAAGAAACAGGGGCTTCCTGCCCTTTTAGCCCCATTGGGTAGCCTGTCCCATCCCAGCGTTCATGATGACACAAAATATAGTTGGCAATGCGCTTCAGCTGTGGGGTTTCCATAACAATTCGGTAACCGATTTCAGGATGCAGCTTCATGATTTTCCATTCGTCATCATTCAGCTTGCCGGGTTTGTTGAGGATGCGGTCATCAATGCCGATTTTGCCGATATCGTGCAGCTTGGAGAATAGCTGCAAATCCTTGAGATCTTTTTGCTGCATTCCCAGCACCTCTCCCATCATTTGGCAAAGTCTGCCCAAGCGCTGACTGTGCTGCCAGGTTTCCTGATTTTTTGCATACAGCGTTGCCATGATGGAAGACACAATGCCCGAATGTGGGCTGTTTTGGTTGGGTAGTTTGCGGCGGTTTAGATGCTCTTCCGCAGCTCGTGCTATATCTTGTACCGTCTGGCCTTGCGTCTCATTTGTGCTGTGTCCGATGGAAATGCTAATCGAATAAATTCCATTTTCGTTGGCGCTGTTGTAACTTTCAATAGAACTTTCTATTTCTGCTTTTAACTGATGAGCAGCCTGACTATCCGTATATGGAAAAAACAGCATAAGTTTACCTCCACCTGCTTAGCCCTTCATGTACCCGCTGCACAGACAGCCCCCGATCAGTCTTGCCGTTTTTACAATCAGCCGATCCCCCTCTTTGGCCATAGGCATTGTTAATCTTAGTGACATGTGTCTCTTTTTTACATAAAACACATAATTTCGATTATGTTGTA
>DOWI01000268.1:0-817 GCA_003519645.1 Oscillospiraceae bacterium | reverse complement strand
GTTCAATCTGACGTGCATGAACTATACCGCTTTCTATGGTATAGATCCGGGTGGTATCCACATTAGTGTGACCAAGAATATCCGCCAGTCGGAACAAATCCTTTTCCAGAGTATAGTAGGTTCGGGCAAACAAGTGACGTAGATTATGGGGGAACACCTTTCCCGGTGCAACACCTGCGCCTTTACAAAGGGCCTTCATATCTCGCCAGATGTTGGAGCGGTTAAGAGGTTTACCTGTCTTTGTGATAAAAATTAGCCCGGTAGTCCTCTGCTGCTTCCGAGCATACCTGATTAGCGCACGGCAGAGCTTTTTGGGCAGAAAGATGGTGCGCATTTTGCCCTTGCAATTTACCACCGTCCGTCCTGTGTGTGCTGCCTCTACAGTGATGAATTGCAGCTCGGAAACCCGGATGCCGGTGGCGCAGATAGTTTGGATAACCAGACAAAGTCGCTCATTACCTTCTCTTTCGGCCGTCCGCACTAGACGCAGATACTCCTCCCGAGTCAGCTCCTTTTCCTCGCAACAAAATAAACTTCTTTGTATTTTCAGTGGCTTTACTTTGCAGTCAAGCCAGCCGGCAAAATTCAAAAAAGCATTGATACCCGCCAGCGTGGTGTTGACACTTGTTGCTGCATATCGCCTTATCAGGCTTTCTTTCCATTCGATCAAAGTACTTTTTGTGATCGGCTCATCGCCGAGAAATTTGCATAATGCTGCAAGACTACGCTGATAAAGTGCGATGGTGGAGGCGCTTTTTTCCTGTTCGTGCAGGTGGATAGTGAAGTGCCTTATCATTTCAGGTGTAATGGTCCGTTT
>DOWI01000179.1 GCA_003519645.1 Oscillospiraceae bacterium | reverse complement strand
AAACAAAAAAAGGAACCGAAGAAAGGGCGTTCGTCAAAGGGATTACCCCAAATAAGTAATTTTTGACCGACACTCTTCAAGCGGAGCAGCAACAGTATAGCCACACCGAAGGACAAAACCTTTGGTGTGGCCTTTCTCTTATAATTCTAAAATGAGGCCTTTTGAAGGGCGCGATGCTTTCTTAAATGCATTACGGATTGTTCTTGCCTCAGCTTCTCCTCGACTAGCAATGCTTTGGATAATTTCACGGCTACTTTTTAAATAATCTGTTGAGAATGTCATTTTGACAGCTGTTCCTTGCATGTATGCTTCACCAGAAGAAACAACACCATCTTGTCCAACGTAGATATAGTTCTTCCCAGAAGCTATACAGAACGAGCCTTTCAACTCTTTACATATCTCGCTGACCATATATAGTCCGTATCCGGAATTTGACCACACATCAGAAGAACGGTTTCCTCTGTCTGGTATAAATGATTGGGAAATACCGGCCTTAATAGCACAGAGCAGAGCAGTTTCATCATCTATTACATATTGCCTATGGACAGCATTACGCTGGAGACTGCTTTTAACGCCTACTCCTTCGTCAACTATCGCAATTTCAGCGGTGTGATCTGCCCAATATTGCCCGCATATCCATGCTGTAGACTCGTTTGCGTGCTCTGGTATATTTCGAAGTATTTCCCTAATGAGATAGGTCATTAGGGCCTGCATTTCAATATTATTTCTACAGATAATATTTGATAATTCTGCAGACTTCTTCTCAATGGAATCGCCTAGAGCGCCAAATTGACCGGATGCAATATCGTCATTATGTAATTGAACGAGGTCTAATTGAGTAATAGGAAGATAATTATCGTTGCCAATAGCTTCTCCTGGGCTATTCCCTATAGATATTTTCTCTGATATAGANNCTACACTGAATCCGAAAAGGTATGTCCGGGTACTGATTTCGTAGGTGCTTTATGGCCGTTGAGGCTGTAAGCATACCAAACGGTCGTACCCATTTCATGTCTGCCACAAAAACCAATTCGTCTATGCTACTTAGATCGATTTTATTGATCGCAGATGTGAACTCGAGTGCAGATAAGGTGTTCAGTTCTGGGATGTTATATTCCATTTTTATTCCTCATTTCATGCTGCGCTGCCAACCCAGCCATAGCCCTGCACAGCCATATCGATGAAGTGGTTGAGCAGCAGATCGGTTTTCACGGAAAACACCTCTTTATCGTAGTAGTCTGGCAGGTCTGCGTCCAGTGTTTCCATGATGGCGTCTTTCACCTTGGCCTTTGGCTGCTCATCTTTATACCAGTCGGCCACAAACAGATTGCTCCGATTTGCGCTCAGATGCTGAAACAGATCCTTTGCTGATAGAATGACCTTCTGCTCCTCCACTTTTGTGAGCTTTTTGCCTTTCGTCAGTAGATCAAAGATTTCGAGTTCTTCCTCGGTGAGGCCCATGTCGTTATAGCGCTCGTTTTCCTTCTTCATGTCCTCGACCAACTGCAGGAGCTGTTCGTAATAGTCCTCGTTCTCGGAGCCGCCTGCGTTGTATCGGTCGATGATGCCCTTGAACCGCTCGGAAAATTTGGTGCGCTCACAGTTTTTGTTTATCATCTGGCGGAGGGCTTCTTCAATGAAAGCCTTCAAATCATCGATTTCTACGGCCTTATATGGTGTGATTTTTATTTCCTTGCGGAGCTGATCCACGTCGATTTTCGACAGATCGATGACCTTGCCCTGATGGATGATATACCCGGCATCCTGATTTTTAGCCGCATCGGAGGAAACGCTGTTGTCCAGTACCTGTCCCATCTTCAGCTTGGCCCGCTGAATTTTCTCGTCATCGATCTGATTGTTCAAAAGCCCGTGGATATACAGAATTGGTGAAAACTTCGAGTTCTGCCAGCGTAGCTCGAAGATTTCCGGCTTTGCGGCCTCGTACAGATTGATCAGCGTGTTTGCCAACACCTTAAATCGCTCTTTGCTATCGTCGTTCTGGACGAGCGTGTTGTATGCCTGCCGCAGTTCTTCCAGTTTATCGAAAGTCCCGGATTCCGCAAGAATGTCATCCAGAACTATTCCTATACTGCAGAGGAAACTGTCAGTCTCAGCAATCGTTTTGTCAATAAGATCTATCAGCTTCGTGATGTCCTTCGCCGGAAAATCTGTCCCGTCGCCGCCGGACGCATACTCGCCCAAGGCTTTCTGCATATACTTGAATACATTCACATAGTCCACGATGATCCCGCAGGGCTTGTTCGGATACACGCGGTTGGCTCTGGCAATAGCCTGCATCAGAGTATGCCCCTTCATGGGCTTGTCCAAATACAGCGTGGAGAGGTTCTTTACGTCAAAGCCAGTCAGCCACATGGCGCAGACGAACACAAGCTGCAGACTGTCGTCCGGCTTTTTGAAGCGGTCCTCAATATCAAGGCCGTCGACGATTTCGTTCATTTTAGCGCGATGCTTTGTGATATCCAGCCCCTGCTTTGCAAATTTCGCCGTTTCATCGGCTTCTTCGGACACGATGACCGCCATGTCGACTCGGTCCATATAGGCGAGGATGGCGGTGAGCTTATCCCGCTCCTCTTTCGTCGCGGCGGCATTCCGTTCCGCGACAAGAGTCTTCTTTTCCTCCGCCCAGTAATGCTGCACCTTGTCGTACATTNNGATCTTGTCAAGGCGGTCGTCGCGTTTGATGACCTCCAGAATACGGGAGCTGGAGTTTTCCAGCAGGCGCGTCTCTGCTTCGGTCAGATTTTCGTCTTCAATAATATCCACCACATCGTCGTCGAGAAAATCGTTGGTCAGGCCGACCTCCGGCACACGGCGGGAATAGAACAGCGGCACTGTGGAGCCGTCCTCCACCGACTGAGCAAAGTTATACTCGGAAACATAGTCACCGAACCATTGGTTCGTAAGGCGCTTGGAGCCTAAAAGGGGCGTTCCGGTAAACGCCGTGAAATTGGCGTTCGGCAGCGCCGTCCGCATATTTTCCGCCAGATCTTTGTACTGTGTGCGGTGTGCCTCGTCCACCATGACGATGATGTCGTTCCGTTTGGTCAGCACTGGGTATTTTTTACCCTTGTCATAATGGAACTTGTGTATCAGCGTGAAGATGAAGGACTTGTTGCCCTGCAGGTATTCCCGGAGCTGTTCGCCGTTTTTCGGCTGGCACTCCTCCTTATTGCCGATGACCTCGGTTCGGACGAAGTTTTTGTAGATCTGTGTGTCCAAATCGTCACGGTCCGTGATGACAAGGAACGTGAAGTTCCCCTCCAGCTTGCGGCGCACCTTGCGGGCAAACATGACCATAGAGTAGCTCTTGCCGGAACCCTGCGTATGCCAGAACACGCCCAGTTTACCTTTGAGCGTCTCACGGTTCTTCACGGATTCCATCAGATTATTCACGCCGAGGAACTGATGGTTCTTGGCGATGATCTTCGTCGTCTTGTTCTCAAAGAGGATGAAGTTTTCTATGTAGTCGATCAGCGTGTCCTTGTGCAGCAGACCATCCACAAAATAGTCCGCCGACACGCCGTTGTCCATAATGGCCTTGCGGTCTAGTTTCTCATCTTCGCTCTGTTTCAACCACTCAAAGAAGTAGTCAAAGGTGGCGTTGAACGCGCCAAGGCGGGTCTCCATGCCGTTAGAAAGCACACAAATCTGGTTAAAGGCAAACAAGTTTGGAAT
>DOWI01000335.1 GCA_003519645.1 Oscillospiraceae bacterium | reverse complement strand
GGGGGAGAGCTCGGCTCCCTGTTGCCGGAAAACGGCGCTGTGCTGGTTGTAGGGCTGGGCAATCAGTCTGTAACCCCCGATGCGTTAGGGCCACGGGCAGCCGGTCTGGTTCTCGCCACCCGTCATATTGAGGGCGAATTTGCCAGAAGCACCGGTCTTGACAAGCTCAGGCCGGCAGCAGTTTTTGTCCCGGGTGTCTTGGGGCAGACAGGCGTAGAAAGCAGTGAAATGGTAAAAGGAATCTGCAATATTGTAAAACCGGCGGTTGTGATTGTAATTGACGCCCTTGCCGCGCGAAGTGTCGACCGGCTTGGTTGTACCTTTCAATTCTGTAACACCGGCATTGCGCCGGGTTCCGGCGTCGGAAATAACCGTATGGCGCTGAATCAAGACACACTCGGTGTGCCGGTAATCGGGCTGGGTGTGCCAACCGTGGTGGATGCAAGGACGGTTGCCATGGAATTAACAGGGCGAGAGGATGCAGGCAATGCGGTTACGCCGCGAGGTGCTGAAATGATGGTTACACCCCGTGAAATCGATTTGATTATTCGAAGAGCCTCCCAGTTGGTGGCGATGACGATTAATGCAGCCCTCCAGCCGGATTATTCACCGCTCTCCCTGATGTCCGCCGCCGGGTAATGAATACACCTTGGAAACAGGTTTAAATGCTGGCGTGTTTACAAAAAACATTCTTAATTTTAGATTTAAAAGTCGGGGCTTCGGTCTAAGCCCCGACCTTTTTATCGCAGGTTTTTGGCGTAGCGCAAGGAAAGTTGATACGAGAAAAAGCCTCCCTCAGTCGCCTACGGGCGACAGCTCCCTCAAAGAGGGAGCCGGAATAAGCCTCCCTCCTTGAGGGAGGTGGCAGGCAAAGCCTGACGGAAGGAGTAAGTGCGGAGAGCCGAACACCTTACCCGTCCTAGATTAATCTATTTTCTCAAGCGGAACGCTGGGGACANNTTGCCGATGGTGTATAAATGTGGGCGGATTCCATATCCGCCGGAATCATTCTGTAGCACCTCACTTTTTCCCTGCTTTTCTGAAATCGTAAGGCGCGCCGAATGTGCCACCGCCAAAGGAGCGCACAACGATGCCGCTGCTTGCCTCAGGAATGCCTGTATAGCGCAATTCAAAGCTGATGGGTATGGAGGGGCATGTCTGCCACAAAAAAGCTTCCAGGGCCTCTAGATCCGCCCGTTTCGCAGTGTTAGATGACGAAAATTTCTTATCAAAGGTTTTATTCGAAAAACGTGCATGGTTTCCAACAGCACCCGTAACAAAGCTGCCCAATGTATCGACTGCGTTGGGGCCGGGAGCACTGCCGGAATAGAGTGCAAGCTGATAGTTGCCAACCTTAACACGTGCCGCAAGCTCAGACGGAGAAACCGATTTTATGCTGAAATATAGGGACAGGTTCTTTTGCCAGGACTGCACGATAAATCGCGCAATATTGGTATTATATTCATCATCGGCGCACAAAAGCGTAAGAGCGGGCATTTTATCCAGCCCTATTTGTTCAAGTGCGTCGGTAAGCTGCGCGTGGGCCTTCGCTCCCCTTGTTACCGGTGTAATGGCATTGTTATCTGTACGGTATTTTTGATGTGACGAGGCAATCGAGTCGGGCGCCACAAGCCCGGCCGCAGGCACATCGATTGCAGTATTAAGCTGAGCGTATATAATGTCCCACTCGAGGGCATCGCGAAGGGCACACCTTACAGATGCATTTTCAAGGGTTTCATTCCTGTTGTTAAACCAGAGCATACGAACGGTGTCTTTTTGGGGAATAAGTCTGATACCGGCATCCTTTGCTTGCTCCACCTTCTCGGCAGGTATGGGCGCCGCATCCAACAATCCCTCTGATAATAGGTGTACAGGATCTTGGATTTTCCCGATTACATACCGAACCGCAGACGGCAGTATGTTTTCAGCATCATGGTAGTGCTCACTTTTATAAAGCAAAAGCGACTGGTTATGGTTCCAAGCCTTCAGAAAAAACGGCCCGTTTGTTAAAATATATTCATTTTCAAGCCCATACCGACCGTTGGTTTCCTCAAAAAAGCTTTGTTTACAGGGCATAAATGGCGTGGAAGCCGTTTTGGCGGGAAAATCAATGTCAGGCTTGGCTAGTGTGACGGTGAGCTGTTTATCGTTTAGAGCTTTTACGCCTAGTTTTGAAACTGCCAGCTTGCCCGAATTAACTTTATGGGCATTTTTTATCATAAATAGCTCTTGTGCGAGCGCGGATTTGGTGGAGGGGAGAACAGCTCGCTGCATTCCGAAAACAAAATCATGTGCCGTAACATCCGAGCCGTCGCTCCATTTTGAATCAAACAAGGTAAAGGTGTAGGTAAGCCCGTCATCCGAGACCGTCCAATCTGCCGCGGCGGGTTGGGCTTTTCCTGATTCGTCCAGACGCGCCAGACCCTCAAAAAGAGCGGCAACCAGTGTTATCGAAGCAGCGTCGGTCGATACCTGGGGATCAATCTGACGCGGTTCGGCCGACAGAGGGAAGCGAAAGCCTTTTCCTGCAAGATTTTCTTTTTTACAGCCGCTTAATAGCATGACCGGCAGCAATAATAAAACCACCGACCCTGCCATGAAAAACCTCCTCCAATACGGCATGGGTTCACTCCTCCATATAAACATCCCAGTAGAAATAGTATTGCCTCAACTGCCGGTTAAAACCTCAGTATATGGCGGTGTATTCATCTAGATTTAGTGATACACAAGCAAAGCTTATAAACAGAATAATGTTGGGCAAGGGTTTTACACTTGCCCCTGGCTTACCCTCGCCGTATTTCTCAATATATTCTTTGTCTATTATAACAACAGTGTTATAAATTGTCCAACAAATATACGGTCCGGTCGGCATTCCACACTTACTTCCTCAGTCAGGCTGATTGACACAATATTCAACCAAACAATCGATGAATACCCACGCAATTATTGTCATAATCGGGCAGATATAGAATCTGCCCCCTACCACCCGAACTCAAACTCCCGCTTGCAGGGAGCGCTATCCTCAGCGTTCCGCTTAGTATAACATTAGACACAACAACCATTGGTTTTGGCGTGGACAAGACGCGCCGAACAGGCGCAAAGCCTACAAGCAAAAAACTCCCTCCGGAAGGGAGGGAGTTTTAAAATCAAATATTAGGAGTTAACCTTTGTGACAACACCGGAGCCAACCGTACGACCGCCTTCGCGTACAGCAAAGCGCAGACCTTCCTCGATGGCGATGGGCGTAATCAGTTCGACATCCATCTCAACGTTGTCGCCGGGCATGCACATTTCAGTGCCTTCGGGCAGCTGAACCACGCCTGTAACGTCTGTTGTACGGAAATAGAACTGGGGACGATAGTTGTTAAAGAAAGGAGTATGACGTCCGCCCTCTTCCTTGGAAAGGACATAAACCTTGCCATGGAATTTTGTGTGGGGGCTGATAGAACCGGGCTTGCACAGAACCTGTCCGCGCTCGATATCGGTTCTCTGTACGCCACGGAGAAGCGCACCGATATTGTCGCCCGCCTCGGCGTAGTCAAGCAGCTTGCGGAACATTTCAATACCGGTTACAACCGTCTTCTTCTTTTCATCGGTCAGACC
This sequence comes from Oscillospiraceae bacterium, assembly GCA_003519645.1. The sequence goes on along the minus strand of DOWI01000335.1, from coordinate 54 downwards.
AATGATTTCAACTTCTTCTGACAGTTTCAGCTGGCCACGCTCAACACGGCCGGT
>DOWI01000078.1 GCA_003519645.1 Oscillospiraceae bacterium | reverse complement strand
TCTCGATGGTGTAATCCAAAGAATGCACATCACCGGCTGAGCGATACGGGCAGACTAGGCAATCACCGTCGCAAACCCATGTTTTACTCTTGGGGCATTGACACCTTCCGTGGTTTTGCGCCCGGTCGCGGGTTGACCAAATGTCGCGGTAGTAGCCGTAATACTGCTCTTTCGTCACCTCAACCCACTCCTTGAGGCGAGGGATGTAGACCTTGTAACTCTTGTTTGTCTGCTGATTGTCGTTGGTTTTCATTTGATTTCCTCCAAATAAGTNNTGAAGTTTGGCGTAAATTCACACTTGTGTCATTGTGTTTTGAGTTAGAGCGTGATATAATGATTTAGTAGTGTTTAGTGTGAGCTGTGAAATCCAGTTCGCTTCAAAACTACCGCGCAACAACATCAAAAAATGTCCCTGCGATTTCTCACAGGAACATGAAATAGTTCGCCGACTTCGGCAGCCATACTTTGCAGAGTTGGCAGGAGTTCGCCGAGTTGGTTTTTGAAAAGTGGTGGAAAACTATGGAAAACAAAGTCAAGCAACGTCTTTGCGGCGGCACTTTTTTCACTCTGTTCTTAAGGGCGAGAAAACCGTTGCTTGGTGCAAACAAATACTACGATGGAAAATTGGAGCCTTATTCGGAGCCGATAGCTCTCTTTGAGTTATCAAAGGTTGTAGTTCCAGACTGGCAGAATATTTTCGTTTATGCGAAGAGTACCTGCGGCGGTAATACCTCGGAATATAAAAACTGCAAAAATGAGGGCGGTATTTTATTTCCATTTAGTGATGCTACGGCGTTGACCTCTTTTGACCGGCGTGTTAAAGAACAATACGCTTCTGCGCTACATGAAATGTGCGTCGTGACAGAATTATTAATCGATACCGGCAGCGCAGAACGAGATAAAATGCTTGTTGAAGAGCTGCTTACTTTAATCGACATTGACGACTCCATCGATGTCGCACAACCGTTTTATGTTTTGGAACATGGCGGCTCTATCACAAAATCGGAGCTCCGTGGATTAAACGATATATGTTTACAGTCCTTTTTGCTGGGTGTTTGGCATTACGCTGTTACACGCCCCGAAAAGAATACGTTTGGAAAAGAGACGATTGACTTCTGGTGTCCTTCGACCGGTGGCGGCAAACGCGAATACAATGGAGGCCTTCACGAACTATTTGACAGAAAGATTACCATTTCTTATTACAAGACCACCGAAAGTACTGTTGAAGAGGAAACTGGTGCAGATGATTCCGAGCGTGATACAGTGATCGTCGACACGGAAAACTGCTCTGGGGAAGAAGCACAAAAAGGACCCGCTGCATCAAGTACGACACAGCAGGTCTTAAATACAAATCCGACGTTTAACACTTTTAATTTCAACGCGCCTATTCACACCTTTAATAATCAGGTTGGAACAGTAGTCAACAATTACGGAGGCAAAAAAGATGAACAGTAAGCTTCAACCAGCGCCTCCAAGCAAAGTGCATTGCAGCGATGTGCCAAGCACAAATAATTTCAATGCGCCAATAGATACTTTTGTTGCTCATACTGATGCCGTGCAGAACAATTACTATTTGGGCGGCCCCAGCTTACCAACCGATAGACCACCACAAGGCTTTGGTGCTCTGCCCAGAATGGATACAGCGTTTTACAATCTCTTTGTAATCACAAGCGAATCTGTCGATTCGTCAAATGGTTTCAGTGTTCCGAAAGAACAGGCGCTGCAGGATACGGATGAAGACATTGTGTCCGCTCTTACGATGCTTGGAGAGCTGGAATTAACCGCAATCAGGAGTTACCCGACGATTGTCGCCACAAAAAATCACGGTTGTGGGACGACGAACAGTTGGCATCGCGCCTCATATGGATTTCTCAATGATATCGTTGTACGAGACAATACGATACTGTTTTGTTTTTCCAAGTTGAATGACATCCCGCAGCAGGTCTTAATTTCGAATGCAAGTAACTTATGCATAGGCAAGGCCATCGCATTTAATGAGTTCGACCGCCCGCACTGGTCAGTAAAACGCCTGAATATAATTGAAGCCCTAAGAAGCGTGGGCGTTATTGTTACGGTTCTAACTTAAGATCGTATAACTCATGATAATGAATAATAGTGGAGGTAAAACCATGAGTGATGAACGCGAAATCACAAGCGTCGAAAAATGGGTGAACTTAGAGGACATTGCAGAGCATTTAAGTGTGAGTAAAGACACTGTCCGCGCATGGATGCGCGAAGGAAAGCTGCCAATAAACAAAGCGGGGAAAAGATATAAATTCAAGATTTCCGAAGTTGACGAGTGGCTTAGAAGCGGAAAAATCAATGAATAACGCCAGATAATATCTGGATTCAGGCGAGGGGAGCAGAATATGGAAGTTAAATTACCAGCAGCAATTAAAGAAATATCACTGGACACAGCGACCTTCAAAGGAACAGGGACATCCATCAAACCCACCTATATCAACTTCTTTTATGGTGCGAACGGCACTGGTAAGACGACTCTTGCTGAGGTCATCGAGAGCGATACAGGTGTGCAGTGGCAAGAAAGTATGCCCCGCGATAACTATAATGTTCTCGTGTATAATCACGATTT
>DOWI01000054.1 GCA_003519645.1 Oscillospiraceae bacterium | reverse complement strand
AGAAAACCTCCTGAAAAATTTTATTATCAACCGTATACGCGAGTGGATCACTCACATTACGGATTGATTACTGAACAGTGAGCGTAATTTTAAATCCTGCTTTTGCCAAGTAATCTCCTTTGTCTATGCTGTAATAATTCACATATGCGATTACTTCATATTGGCCGGGATCTACATCCTCCGACAAAATTATGGTTTCAATGTGCTGGTTCGGTTTAATGGGTACGGACTTGGCTATCATTTTGTCACCCAAATAAACTTCGCATTGAATCGCAACAGTATTTGTTTCCACGTTTTCGACAGTCCAGTTGCCCTCCGTCCCCGCCTTGCCTGACGGAAAAAAGATATTGGAACTGAGCTTATCTGTCACGTTGATCTGATCTGCCTGCAACTCTTTTAAAATTTCCTCCTGTGTTTTGGATTTCACCCCGCCGTCAATGGCGCTTCCGTTTTCATCAATGCGTTTGGTATTTATCTTACTGCTGCTATTGGTAGGTTGTGAGAAGAAGTTCGGATTCGCCAGCGTCCAAATTCCGAAACCTACAGTCAGTACAAGAAGAAGGACTAAAAAAATGAGCAGAGATTTCTTTTTTTTACAGGTGTTTTTCACATTAATACCTCCTGAATTTGATATAAAAAAGCACGCAAACCTTCTTGCGTGCTCTCCTTATATACTCAACAATTGTTTTCCTTTTTTATGAAGTCGATCCCTTTGTAACCACTATCTATTAACGATTTTATGAGCTTATCGTTCGGGTCGATAACATAACTGTTAAACGTCCTGTCCTGTTCTTCCTCTGTCAGCCATCTGGCTGAGCCATGCTGATACTGTCCAACAGCTTTCGGCGTCTGTATCTCCGGCGTAATCTTCACCAAATCTGATTTATAGGGATATAAATTCGTCGTAAAGAACAGCACGGCCAGAAGCAGAAAAAAGCCTTGTATGCAGAGAAACAACAAAAAATGCTGTCTGCTGGATACAAGACTTGATAGGCATTGAATCAGGGGAGGAAAAGACAGCTTCGTGATTTTATGGGATAACAGACCGTGCAATGCCGTGGAAAAGAACAGGTTCAGAAAGCCCCCGACAAAGAAAATAAGGGCGCATGTCACCAACTTGGGTTTTGTTTTCATTGTTCTAAATCCTCATCATCCTCTAAATCAACGTCTGTCAAAAAATCCGTTTCGGAGAAATCAAGGACTTCTTCCGAAACGGATTTTTGTGTTTTTCTTCCGGCGGGCCGCTCCGCGACTTCAAATGGTTTGTTCCATTTGCCGACAGACAGGTTATAGTAAAAACTAACATTGAAATAATCAATCATGCTATCACAATCGCTCATGCGGTACGAGTTTATTACCCTGTTTATATCCAGCATTACCCGTTTAGCGGCCGGTGTCAGAGCTTCGTCCTCTTTAAGATAATATTGATTTAGGCTATGCTGCTTACCGTTCTTCAACGCTTCATAAGGGGCGGTCATCAGCGCTACATGAATATCGGAGCCTCCGCTGTAATATTGCGTGGTGATCGAATTTTTGTGGTCGGGATAAACCCGTTTCACATATTCACGCAATATCTTGGAAACATCCCCCGTACTTCGGTTTGAATCGTAATTTGCGCCTTTCCAGCCGTTTTGTGTGTAAAATTCGTCCCGGCTCTGCCGCGCCGATTCCTGCGACGGCGTGGGGGCTGTTCGGTTATAAATAGTTTGAAACGCAGGAAACAGCGTGTCATACTCACTGTTGATCTGCTTCATTTTTTCGGTGTCACCGTTCGGCATATCGGGATGATACTGTAACGCCAACTCCCGATACTGCTTTTTAAGCTCGTCCAAGGATTTTGTTTTCGTAAACCAAGCTATATCAACCACCTCCGATCTCAGAATCTTCTTCCAAATTCTCGCCGTTACGAAGGTCAATGGTATCGGTTATTTCACGCTCTGCCTGCCGGACAATTTCATCTGCCCTTTCATTATATACAGGTTTATCCGAAAGCCACTCATACAAGCAAAGCGGTTCCACGATTCCATAAAAATCATGCCGTTCCCAATGAACCATTCTGCCGGATAATAAATTCGTTGCAAAAACCGCCTGACCTCTCGCGCCGTAGGTGCAACCAAATCCGGTTTGCGCCAGCCAAAGAGACTCATCGGCAGTAACCTCTGCCAACCTGCCGTATGCCTCCGGTTTCAAGACAAGTATTTGATTCTCATAATCCATTTTATTACTGTCAGGGATACAATCCTCGTAGGAAAAAGGCTTGTTGGCCTGCCGGATTTTATAACCGCTTTCAACTAACATATCGGGAACATATAGCGTAGGGATGCATTCCTTCTGTGCCGCCGAAATGTTGATCTGCATATCCTGTGAGCGATTGTCTCCCATCACCCATAACTCGTCACACCGTGTCAGCACTTCCAACGCCATATTCTGACCTGTCTGCCGCTCTAACGGTCGCTGATCGTCAAGATAGCGGTTGAAGATCGTATGCGGAGCGAGGGGGGTTACCCCGCATTGTACAGCATACTCGCAATATTCCTGCGCCCGCTTAATGTTCCGGTCAATCTCCCCACAGAAAGGGGAACATATACATACAAGTTTCAAGCGCCCACCTCACTCCAGTTCCAGACCTTCAAGGTCGATGTCGGAAATAGGTGGCTCAAAGCCGGAACTGTACTCCGGTTCATCAAGCTGCCGAAGGGATTCCAGCATGGCAAGTGCCTTGGGATCGGTAATAAGCTCCTGCTCCAGTAATGCGTCCGCTACCACCGCGTTGGACACATCATCTGAGAAGCACACAGAGTTACCGTCCGTTTCAGCTTGGGATAACACCGTATCCGGCAGGATTTCTTCCGCCACCTCTTTAGGCAGCTCCAGCCCTTTCTTCCGGTCCCCGACGATCATGTAGATGCCGTGGCCGATTTCAACGCAGGTCAGGATATTTCCCCAAATATCAGGATTGGGCCGTCCGTCACGCATATACCTCCGCTCCTTCCTCGTCATACTGCATATTGGCAAGAACGGTCAAATACTTCTCGCCAAGCCGGGTAATTAAACCTTCCTGATTGCGTAGTACCTTGTCAACCGTGGTTTCCGGGCAGTATTTCATCAAATCCTCCACATACTGCCCAACCTCCAGTCCGACCGGATTTTTCAGATATTCCTCGTCGCTCATGCCGTCCAGCTTTTGACTAAGCTGCGATTTATACATAAGAAACCGGGCGATAGCGATTGTCTGGTTTCTTTTACTGCCCATATTTCAATCCCCAATCTCCACTTCGCGCATGAATTCCGATTCATAATCGAAATCGTAATCCTTTTCGCGCAGTTCCGGTATGATGTCCTCAATCTTGTCGATGATCCGGCCGACCGCCATCCGGTCATCGTTGGATACATTGTTATCCAGTATATTCATTTTGACAAGATCGGAGTGGATGACCTTTAGCTCGGTTTCGGTAAACAAGGCTTTTTCGTCCACTAAGCCGCTACGCACGGCAAAGTCCTGTCCGGCGAATTCCTTGTTATAAAACACACGGCGGTTTTCCGCTTCGCCTTTGGGATTGTTCAAATAGGTGTTGAACACAAAGCCGAACAGGTGATGCTCCCGCGCGGCAAGAGTGACATTGTTGTACTCCGACAGCTTATACCACCCGTTCGCCAGCTTTTCATGGGCGTCGGTGTAAGGACAAACCGTGCAGATACCCGCTTTCAGGGCGGTGACCTGTGCCGTATCGTTAATAAGGTTCATCAACTTGGAAAATTGCTTGTCTTTCGTTAAAATCTGCGTCTGAGTGCAGGGCGTTACCGTATCCGCTTTAGTGTAGTAGGCGATAAGCTGCCCTTTGTGGTAGATGTCCGCGATATAGTCCGTGGATTCACTTCGGCGGGGCTGAAAGCCGCGTCTTGCAAGCTGTTCAAAAAACAAACGGTAAAAATCGGTTTTGTTTTTCATAAACAATCCTCCTGCTCCAACAATAAAGATTTGCCGGCTTCCGTTGCTATGGTCGGTCGGACGGACGGAACGGCCAATTCAATTTGAGATATGATTCTGTAAAAGGTTTCTTCTTCTTGCTTTGTCAAGTTGTCGTTACCCATAACCGAAAAGCAACACGCGGTATGAATGAGCGCATATTCGTCTGGGGAAAACAGTTTTCGTTCATCCACCAAACCAGCCNNCGGATTGCGAAATCCTCTTTTGCCGCTTTAAAATCCTCTCCGAAATAATGGCTGAACCCAACGCCTTTGCGGTCGTAACTGTATTCCCATGTAGCAAACTGTAACTCATCATTGGGCAGCATTGTAACCGCCAGCACCGCCATACCCGCCTCATAATATTTTTTATACTCCGAAACATCTGAAAACGGCATGTTGGGCAGATAATCGAAAATAGTATAATTTCTAAACTTGTCCTGTTTGAATTTTATAATAAGGTCTAAGTCGTGGTTTGGCTCCTTGCCCCGTATCTGACCTTTGGGGCCGAACGAACAAACATAGTTCCGGTCCCGGTATATTTCAAGCGGTTCTTCCGGGGTAGCGTGTTCTATGGGGGTAAGACCGTTTTCATACAGGAAATTCAAAAGCCGTCTGTAAAAGTGATCGTCTACGCCTTTCATCAAATTGCCCTCCTTAGTTATAGCCTTTACGTTTCTGGACTGTTTTCAGCGTTTCAACACATTTTTGAATTTTATCTGCTGCCAGTTGCCGATTACTTTTGGGTGGCTCCGGCTGTCTTTGATCCTTTTGGTATCGGATACAGCCGCCCTCCGGGAACATACAGGACGGCACCGTACTGTTTAAAAGCGTGTACGGACAACCGTGGCAAGGGTGTCCTGCGGGGAACTTGTACGGAGCCGACACTTCAAACCGGATGCCGAAAAAGCCATTGGGACACATCAGCATTCGGCCTTTTTTATACGAGTTTGTCAAGTTATTAAAAGGCTCCTTTCTTAATCGATTGTCCGATTTTATTACTTAGAGGGAAAAGAAAAAGGCATGGAGAATTAAACCTCCATACCCTTGTCTTTATGCCGCAGATACCATTCTTTTTTCGCGGTTTTAGATAATTCCGTACTCATGGCTTTTTCCTGATCCGAATATTCTTCATCCAGCGCAATAATGTTTTGCTCCAGCATCATCAGGATTTCGCAAAGCATTTGCTCGGCATAATAAGCCTTTTGCGCTTCACTGTATTCAAAAGCCGATAGTTCCCGTTCCNNATTTCAAAACCACCAGAATTTTGTTGGCTATCAGTTTATCCGCTTCCGCTATTGATTTACTTCGGTGTTGTGCCATATTTTCGGGGTCACTGTCATATAGCATAGCAAGGCGGCACTTGCTATCTGAGTAATCCTCAACCAAATGTCGAATGTATTCATTTTTTTCTTTTAAATCTGAAACAAGTGCGTCAATTTCGGCTTTCACACTCTCTGGCAGCAGCTTATAGTTCAGCCGACCTTGTTTTGGCATTTTGTCTTTCAGTGCAAACAACCGGGGAATAAGGAAAGCAAAATCAGATTTCCCAATCACCCCGTCAAGCGGTGATGTTCCGATCTCGTCCTCGTCTATCCTGCCGAAAGCCTCTTTGAGCTTGCGGTATTCTTCCGACCTCAACTTTTTCATGTACTCGTCAAATTCGGAAACAACCTGATCGGTAACATCAGTCAAAACAGCC
>DOWI01000010.1 GCA_003519645.1 Oscillospiraceae bacterium | reverse complement strand
GCCTATGACCGCTTCCTGAAAACACGCGGCCACAGTAGCCAGGAATATGTGTGGCGCAGCGAGGAGTTTGTTCGCTTCAAAAAAGGGATGGACAATAATCTGAAACAGGGCGCATCTTTTCGTGAGGTACTTTCTCTGAAACGACTTAATGATATTGCCCTGCGCGGCTGCTGCCGCATGGCGGGACTGTACTTCATGGAGCGCGGCTATATCGAGCTGGATGCGGAGGGCTGTGTCGCCATTCTCAACGGCTATATAGAGTATTTGGAGAATGTGCCAAACTTTAAGCTGTTGATTCTTGACGACCTCTCCCCGGCGCAGAGGGACAACTGTTGGCAGATCAAGCGGGAGCATCATATCGCCATCAACCACTGGAGCGGGCCAGAACCGGTGATCTTCTACTCCGATCAGACCATGATGCTGCGAGAATTCGGCGCACGTTTCGACGCTCTGTGGGCGCAGGGCGCGGGCGGCATCGGCAGCCGAGCTAATGTAATAAGCATCCTCCGGGATGTGACGGAACGGCTGGAAAACAAAAACATCATATCAAACTATGGAGGAGACTTAAATGAACAGGAGTAAGAAGTTAGTCCTTGCCGCATGGCTTATGACACTTGTGTTTATCGTATGTGCCTTTCTGCCGCTGCTCCAATTCTCGTTCAACGATTATTCCGTGAATCTGTTTGGCATCTGCGGGGAATTCGCCTCACGTGATCGCGCCGGATTCCGGCATTATGCACCACTCGGCTATACTGTCTTTGCAATCATCACCCTGACGGCGCTTACACAAGTCTTTTCCCTAATATCCGCAGTAAAGAAATCGGTGAAAGGAACAAGAAAGCTGTCTTTTGTAATGACCATCGTTTCCATCGCGGTACTTGCCGGTTATCTTCTGCTCGTTAATGTCCGAAGCAGCTATACGCTGACAGCGGTTCCGTTCATTTTCGCGGCGGCAGGTATTGCTTACATCCTTTTATCCGGCAAGGCGGCGAAAGCGCAGGCGGCGGAATAAGCCTGAACCAGCCACAAGGAGAAAGTAACGTGAGAAAATATGTAATCTTGCTTTTTATGACAGCTGTTATGCTTGCGCTTTGCGCCTGTTCGGGCGGAGAAAAACTGGAATTGCCCAAATACACGGATCTGCAAAGTATTACAATTCAGGAAATTGAGAATGGGCAGCCTGTCAGGTGAGAAATTTCTCTGCATGACGAATTACAGTATCGTCAGGCGAATTACCCGGACACTTTTTACTTCACTACAAAGGGCTACCGCAAAATCACAAAGGAAAGCCAAATGCCGGAAAAAGAAAAGAGTATCGCGTATCGATTCACGGATACAGACGGAAACACTCGCCTGTTTTATGTTTACAGCGATAAGCAATACGATTATATAGAGGAGCCCGGAATCGGAATTTGGCGAGGAAAACGTCCCCAAAGGCAGAGGGCTTTATATGATAGCTCCTATGATGCATACGAAAGAGAATCCTGGGCTCAATTCCTCGACAATGCGAAGGACAAGAGTTTTACACTCCTGCCTGAGTATAAAGGCACCGGTAAAGCAATTTTTGTAGATATATCGGAGGGCACAGTCGATGACTGGGTAGAGCGCTTTATCCCCGAGGCTTATGTCGCAAAGAGAGCTGAGGATGTGCGTTATATTGTTTTGTGCGAATTGGCAAGCAAGATATATGAGGGATATTGGTATGTCCCCGAAACTGGAGAAAAACTGGGCGATTCCTATGACCTTGAATATAAAGCAAGAGTTTATGACCTTGTTACCGGGGAATCCACCGTGCTTGTTGAAAAGACGATAAACGGCATATTTGAGATTCCCGATTATATCGACGCATATTTTGCACGTATAGAATAACCGATATGGAGGTAAACACCATGTTCAACCCCAATATAGGCAAAAAGTTAAAATGCGCTAACGAGACCTGCCCATGCACCTTTTATGAGTATAAAGGAAAATCCAACTCTCTGCCTGACAAGCTCAAGGGCAAGTACAAATTCAACGCCTTTTCAGTATGCAAAAAACGCGGGCGGGAGTATTGCGACGACTGTTATCAAAAGGGTGTGCGACATTACGGCTGCAAATGCGGCAATGGTATCAACGACGAAAAGCACGGCTTTGGGATCAAGATTTATTTGGAGAAGCTGTAACCATAATGCAGGGTGGGAATCGGAGGTAAAAACATGGAACAAATTTCTTTGGACGAATTGCTTGCGCTGACGCAGCAGGACAGAATAAACCGCAAACCATTGAGGGACAGACTTATTGAGTTTGCAGGCAGCGTTCCCGAAAAAATCAAGGGTATCCTCTTTCGGTGCGATTACGCAATCATGACCCACAAAAACGATAATGACTGCCGTATCATTAAGGATACTGTGACAGAAGTAATATCAACGCTGAATAAATAACAAGTTGCTGTCATGGAGCAATGGCGGTACTCGTTGTGGCAGTGAGCATCACATCATCTGAATTAAAGGGAGGATACATATGATAGCTGCATATTTGATACTTACGCTGATCGCGGTAGTGTTGCAGGTCGTTAGCTATCGCAAGCATGATGAGATGAACAGCATAGGCGTTATTGCCAATGTCCTTGCCGCCATCGTCGCCACGATTGCTTTTATCATCGGCGGCAGAAATGACTCGGTCAGCGGAGGCTATATATACTATGTCAACGGCGTCAAAATGGGGTCGGGGTTCATGACGGTAGGAGCGACCATTGTTCTTGCCATCATCTCATTCGGCACGTCATTCGGCGCATCGATGGGCCTCGGCTACCTGATTGGTCACAGGCGGGACGCTGAAGAAAAAGCCAAGCCAAAGGTATGGGTGTTGATTTTATCCATTTTGGCTATCCCGTTTGGCAGCGGCTTTTTCAGGAGCATTTCATTGTTGCCCAACCTATCGGTTACCGGCCGTTTGGTTGTTCTTGGGCTGGGAGCTATAACATGGGGACTCGGCATTTTGGGAATCGTCAGCTATATTATCAAGAAAAAAAGAGCCAACAAATAAGATGATATGGCTAGAAAGGTGATCTGTCCCCATTAGGGAATGAGCAGTGAATTGGATAGCGGCTCAGTGCTTCATTGTTGGGCTTGCGCCAAAGATTTCGTCGTTGATGAGCGTGACCGGCAGAATGTGAAGTTTATCCAAAGCAGCGACGGCTACCACTGCTGGCAATCTCAGCCCACCGCATATCACACCCATATACGCTTGCCTGAATTACCCGGAACAATGTGAAGGGTGTTTCCACGAAAAAGGCACGTTTTGTATGGACGGTAGAATTGACTTCAGAATGCCGGTCAATGCGGTCATAGGAGAAAAGGGCGGGCTGCGATAGCGGCTTNNCTATATCGCCGCTGGCGGGAAAAGAAGCTCGCTCAACAGCAGGAACAGGAGCGGATAGAAAAAGAACAGCGGCGGCTCCTGAAGGAGAAACAGGAAAAGTGTGGCTTGACAGGCCATGAATGGTCTTATACTCACGAGGTTCAAGGCGACGGTGACCCCAATGTAGAAGGCTACATACTGATTACCACTCGCACCTGCTGGATCTGCGGTACGGTTGAAGTAGAAATTGAGCCTTACGGCGATGATGATGATAAATAAACGATTACAACGAAAGCGGGTGTTCAAATGAAAAGAACGATTATAACTGCGATGGCTTTGCTACTCTGCCTGACACTCTACGCCTGCTCCGGCGACCAGAGTGCGGGTGCTCCATCGGATGAACCGCCGTCTGCTCCCTTGCAGACTGATACCGCGCCTCCATCTATCGAGCCAAGCTCCGATACCGCAGGCGTCACCATATCTGAACCGGCTGAGCCGGAGAAAATAGAAGTGGAATATCCCTTTGAAGATAACGATGGAAAAATCCATCATCAGATATA
>DOWI01000135.1:471-2894 GCA_003519645.1 Oscillospiraceae bacterium | reverse complement strand
GTCATCAAAACGGCTCTTGCCCATGGGATCGCCCCGCGCTGCGAATGCGACACCATTGATAAGATGAAGTATTATATGGATCTCGGTGTTAAACATTTTTGTATAGGCGATGAATTCAGAATTTTAAATGCATACTGGCGCGGTACCTGCGGAGAAGCTCGTAAAATTGCTGATAAGCTGTGATTGGGGGAATTACTGATGACAAAACAACGTATTATTGTTTNNGACTTCACCCTGCCTGAGGATGGAGACCGCTTGAGTTATGAGTATATTCTTGAGCGAATCGCTGAATTTGACGGCTTTTTCGCTATTGATGCCAAGGTGGACAAGCGGGTGCTTGATGCGGCGAAAAAACTCAAGGCAGTTGCCAATTTCGGAGTGGGTTATGATAGAATCGACTGGAAATATGCCACAGAGCTTGGCATACCTGTCCTGAATACCCCAACGACCGTTACCGAGGCCACCGCGGAATTTACCATCGCACTGATTATGGCCGTCATGCGCGGTATTCCCCGCTATAACAACCAAGTTCGCCAGAACATCTGGGATGCGCCGCTCTTTTCTGACGTCAATACAATGGTTGGCGTTAGCACCCTCGGTATCATAGGCTTGGGCCGTATAGGGAAGTCCGTCTGCCGTAAGGCTCAGGGGCTTGGCATGAAGGTGGTCTACTACGACAAATTCCGTGCTTCCGAGGAAATCGAAAAGGAATACAATGTGGTATATAAGCCCTTCGACGAAATACTTGCCCAAAGCGACTGCATTGCAGTGCACGTGCCTTATTTGCCCGAAAACAACCATATGTTCAATGCAGAAACCTTTGCCAAAATGAAACCTTCGGCATATTTTGTAAATACGGCGCGAGGCAAGCTGATGGATGAAGCCGCACTTTGCAGGGCTTTAAAAAATGGTGTTATAAAAGGCGCGGCACTTGATGTTTTCGAACAGGAGCCAAAAGTATACGAGGAACTGCTGTCCCTGGACAATGTCGTTCTGACGCCCCATGTCGCGAGCCTGACCATGCACTCCAGAATGGCCATGTGCGATGAGGCGCTGTCGGGACTAACCAGTGTGTTGAAAGGACGCATTCCCCGTAACGTCGTAAATCCGACTGTTTTCGGCAAATAATAATGGCTATATTTTACAATTTATAACTTTATTAGAATATTAAAAAAAATAAAAAGGTATGACGTATTGTAATTTCTTTTTAATTATTGTATAATCTCATCATAACATCCGACTATTTAAAGTAAGTTGAAACAGACATAATATGTGACTATTTCAGCAACAACTGGTGCGGACATAAGGTTTTACTACATGTCATACAACTTAGGCTATCCTATATTTCTTTCATAGTATTTGGCTATTTTAAGCGGCAACTGACGCAGGCACCTAAAGTATCGCGTACACTCATACAACTAATGATGCGGAAACGTAGAGTTCAATAAAGGAGGCAGAATTTATGGCTTATACAGCTAGCGACCTGCAAAAATTCAGAAAAAGGGCTGTCGGCATCTGGGCGGGCATTCGTGAAATGATTTCTGCGGGTAAGGTAGGCCATTTACAAGAAAGCTGCTTTGCGGTGGATATTACGTCAGCGTTTTGTCTCAAGCTCAGGAAAGAATTCGACGATTCTAAATATCCACAGTCTGACAGGTGTATTTTTAGTGAGGGGCACGCGGCGCTAGCTACGCCTGCTTTACTGCAAAATGAAAACTTGTAGAAAGCCGGAATCGGCAAAAAAAGGATGCATGGAATTATCTGCAGTGAAAACGGATAACGTTCCTTTATCAGAAAAGGTTTCTGCACAAATCGATAAATATATCAAAGAAAACCGGATGCAAAAGGGTGACCGGCTTCCCAATGAGAAAAAGCTTATGGAGCAGCTAAACGTAAGCCGTACCACTATCCGGGAGGCAATGAGAATCTTGAGTTCCCGCAGTATTGTAGTGATTCGGCAGGGAAGTGGTACATATATTTCAAATTTTCCCGGAGTGACAGAGGATCCGTTAGGACTTCAATTCAAGTATGATAAGGAAAAAGTTCTTATGGATCTTCTGGAACTCCGATATTTAATGGAACCTGTCATTGCTTCGTGTAGTGCGCAGCNNGGCCAGGGAAATACAGCGCCTGGCATCTAAAGTATCAGAATGCATAAAATCAGGAGTCGACCATGCGGAGCAAGATGTTGAATTTCATTGCAAGATTGCTCAAAGCACAGGTAATGACGTTTTAAATGTGCTATTCCCAGAGATCGTTAATGGGATCCGGATGTTTACTACTTTACTTGGAGACCGGATCATCAAAGGTGTCGTACTAGACCATGAGCGAATTGCCCAGGCCATCATTGATGGAGATGCTGAGGGCGCATACAACGCTATGTTGGTTCATTTAAAAAGAAACAAACGTGCCATAAAAGAGTA
>DOWI01000135.1:0-437 GCA_003519645.1 Oscillospiraceae bacterium | reverse complement strand
CATATGAACAAGGCTTGCTAATATAAATTATCTAAATTATAAGGAGGAACTATTTATGAAGAAGATCTTGTCAATCCTACTTGTTTTGACGCTGCTTATGGCAACTGCCTGTACGGCACCGGCAGGTAAGGAGCCGTAGGCGGCTCCAAGCTCTCAGGCACCTTCAGCCAGCGCGGGCAACAGCGCCGATCCTGGCGGAAAAGTCTTTCGTATCAGTACCTACCTTCAGCTTTCCGGCAATAACGCAGAAGCTGGTAATAACGCTAAGAACGGTATTGACCTGGCAGTAAAGTATATCAATGATAATGGCGGATTCAACGGCGCAACCGTTCAAGTGGATCACTATGACACCACCGGAAGCACCGAGGAAGCTGTAAAAGTTGTACAAAGGGTAATCCAGAACAATAGTGCTGACGCCATTATCGGCTCAGTAAACT
>DOWI01000132.1:2746-4584 GCA_003519645.1 Oscillospiraceae bacterium | reverse complement strand
GGATAACCATATTGTGATTACACAGGGTGCAGCAAACTGCATCTTCCTGCAGGATAACCTGCAGAGAAAAATCGTTTTGCGATTTTTTGAGTAGTAATTATGATATTCAAATATGATGATTTGCAAATAAATGCAATGAAATAAAAAATAAGTTTAAGAAAGAGTGTTGCAATGAAAAAAATGAAATTTAAAGATCTGCCTTTATCGCAGGAGATATTAAAGGCAGTGGAAGAACTGGGTTTTGAAGAAGCGACAGCAATTCAGACTCAGGCAATACCTGCAATTTTAGAAGGCAGGGATCTGATAGGTCTTTCACAGACAGGTACCGGAAAGACAGCAGCTTTTGGTCTTCCGGCTGTAGAAAGAATCGATACATCAGAAAAAGAGATACAGGTTCTTATTCTTTGCCCAACTAGGGAGTTGGCCATACAGGCTGCTGAGGAAATGAGGAAATTCAGCAAGTATAAGAAAGGGATAAAGCCTGTGCCAATATATGGCGGACAGCCTATTGATCGTCAGATAAAAGCGCTGAAGCAGGGAGCAAATGTTATAATCGGAACACCGGGCAGGGTTATGGATCACATGCGGAGAAAAACAATTAAATTAAACACAGTCCGGATTGTAGTATTAGATGAGGCTGATGAAATGCTCAATATGGGATTTCGTGAGGATATGGAAACGATTCTCAAGGATGTTCCTGAAAACAGACAAACCCTTTTATTTTCAGCTACCATGTCGCCGGAAATTATGAGAATAACAAAGTTATACCAAAGAGAGCCCGAAACAGTAAAGGTTAATCATAAGCAATTAACGGTTAGAAGCACCGAGCAATATTATTTTGAGGTAGCCGTAGCAAAAAAATTAGGAGCTTTGGTAAGGCTGATAGACTATTTTAACCCTAAACTGTCTCTGGTGTTCTGCAACACCAAAAGACATGTCGATGATTTGACCAGTGAGCTTCAACTGCGAGGGTATATGGCCGAGAGCCTTCATGGTGATTTGAGCCAGACAGCCAGAGATAGGGTTATGGGTATGTTCAGAAGTGGCAGGATAGACATACTTGTTGCCACGGATGTTGCAGCAAGAGGTATAGATGTGGATGATATTGAAATTGTCTTCAATTATGATATGCCTCAGGATGAAGAATATTATGTTCATAGAATAGGGCGGACAGGACGTGCAGGCAAAACCGGAAAGGCTTTTACCTTTGTTTCCGGACGCAGGGAATTCTTTGCCTTAAAAGATATTCAACGTTATGCCAATACAAAAATACTTCCAAAAGCAATCCCATCCTTAAGCGATATAGAAGAAAGCAAAAATAATCGTTTTATTGATAAAGTTAAAGAAACTCTTCACGAGGAAGGTCAGGAACGCTATCTATCCATAATTGAACAAATTATGGGCGATGAATATACTTCCCTTGATGTGGCTGCAGCGCTTATGAAAATGGTTATGGAAGAGGAAAATAATCTTCCGGACAATGAGGACTATATTGAAAATACCGGAGCCGAAGCTGGGATGGTAAGATTGTTTATCAACATCGGGAAAAAAGATAAAGTACAAGTCAAAGACATTGTAGGTGCTATTGCCGGTGAAACAGGTATTAAAGGCAAGGTTATAGGAAAAATTGATATGCATGATAAGTTTACCTTTGTAGAGGTACCTGCAGAAAATCAGAGAGAGGTGCTGGCTGCTATGAAGCTGGCACAAATAAGAGGGAAAAAGATTAATATTGAGCCTGCCAAAGCAAAAAAATGAATGCACTTCAAAAAGAGGCGAAAGCCTCTTTTTTTGTACCGCAAGTTTGTTGACCTTATGTTATGATTGCTCCCCAGAAA
>DOWI01000132.1:0-2686 GCA_003519645.1 Oscillospiraceae bacterium | reverse complement strand
ATGTAACACTTCTGTCTTAGTATTGTTATATTCTTAATGAAAACGTAAACGCTGTATTGTAGTTATTAGCTAATCCCTATGATAGAATTAAAAGACGAAATACATCAAGGATTTGAAGGCTTAGCTGTAAATGCAGATGAAATCGGTGCTTTGTGAGGTTTATGACCAGAGCAGCTATGATTAATTTGTATTTCGTCATATTGTTGATTTCACTACAATTACGCATGCTTATGAATAAATGTGCATGGAAGCATTAAAAAAGCTAATTAATGCAGTGAAATCATTATCCCTTGGGAACAAAATTGGTAATTTCTTCGTCTAAGCAGACAGACTTAACAAAGGATAAAATATTTTCTTGGAGGATTTAGAATGAGTATTAAACAGACCGCAGCAGGCTTGCTGGCATGTATCTTAATATTATCTGCCGGTATGACGGGCGCAAAAGCTGAAACAACCGATCCTGTTAATCGGGTTATTTATCAAACGGTTGACAGTAAAAAAATAACGTCCGGAGTTACCCAGAATACCATAACACGTTATACCGATCTTGGATGGCAGAAAATTTACATAATGAAAGCAGATTTAAACAACCCCAATGTTCATATTGATGCTCTTACTAATAACGATACGATTCAAAAGCCTTTATCAACAACCGATCATATGAAAGAATGGGGNNCCAATTGCCGGGCTAAATGGAAGCTTTTTTCTTGCATCTGAGCAGGCTGGTTCCCAGAATCTTATCGGACCGATGGTTCAGGCATATGATTTAAAAACAGCCGATCCGGGTTTTAACCTTGGCAATGACAGCATGGCAACCTTTTCCATTAACTTGGATAACAAAGCTAATTTTGATTATTGGAAAACCACGATCAGCTTACATGCTCAAAACAACAAAACTTTGGATATAGGACGTTATAATGAGCCTTATTATGGTCATACCGACTTTACGATTATCGACAGAAAATGGCGGGCAACTACAATCGGAACAAGAAACGGTTATTATTCGGATATCACGGAAATGATTGTAGTGGACGGAGTTGTAAGGGAAATCCGTCAAAACCAACCTGCTACGGATATTCCGTTAAATGGTTATGTTGTTATTACAAGAAAAGAAAATGCTTCGCAGATTGTTGAAAATTTCAAGGTTGGTGATACAGTTAAGCTTGATGTCAATACATCGCCTAACTGGGGTGTTGTGAAAATGGCGCTTACAGGCGGAGGGATGCTGGTGGTTGATGGCTGCATACCTGATACATTTACTCACGAAATAACAGGAAGGCATCCAAGGACTGCAATTGGTAGCAGCCAGAATGGAAATACTCTATTTATGGTTGTTGTTGACGGTAGACAATCCCATAGCATAGGTCTGACAATGAAAGAGCTTGCTGAGTTAATGTTGGAACTCGGAGCTTACGATGCTTTGGTTCTTGATGGTGGGGGCTCCTCAACAATGGCATCGAGAGAACCCGGAACAANNAGAGATCCCAAATGCGTTAGGTGTTTTTTCGCTGGCGCCTCCGTCAAAGCTGGCAGGTTTATACATAAACACAACAAACTCAGACGTTTTTGTGAATACATCAAGAGCGTTTACAGTAACCGGTTATGATGAGTATTTTAATCCTGTTATTATTAATGCTGAGGACATAAAATGGGAAGTTAAAGGTGTGCAGGGAAGCTTTGATAGGAATGTTTTAAAACCACTTTCTCCGGGCAAAGGCACCGTTGTGGCAACAATTGGGGATGTGATATCTGAGTTTCCTNNGAACTAAAAGGACCTGTTAAATTATCAATAAGCCATAAGGATATCACCTTGATTTCAAAAGAGAGAAAAACCTTCAACGTAATCGGTGAGGATGAGAACGGCTATAAAGCTCCGATTCTTCCTTCTGATGTTATTTGGAAAACAGTTGGAGGCATTGGCTTCTTTTCAACGAACACATTTGTCTCCACAAATTCAGGCTATGGATATATACGTGCTTCCATTGGTGATGTAAGCGCATATTGTGCAGTAACTGTTTTGCCTACGCAAAGCATCATTGTTGATGATTTTGAAAAGCAGAATGCTTCTTATTTGCCATACCCAGCGACGGTTTCAGGTTCATATACTATTTCAAAAGAGCAAAAGCACAGTGGTAATTCATCCGGGAAGCTTTCATATTGTTTTGAAAATACAGATTATAACCGCGCTGCTTATGTGGAGTTATCAGGAAACGGAATTGTACTTCCGGAAAATGCAATCCGTATTGGTTTTTGGGTTTATAACAGTCAGGAAAACTCAAATTGGCTTCGTATCGAAGTAAATGACAGCAGCAACAGGAAATATCGGCTCGGTGATTTAACAAAGCTGGATTGGAAAGGCTGGAGGTATGTCGAAATACCGCTTACAGGAGTTCCAATGCCCGCACGCTTAACGCGCATATATTTGGTTCAAGTAAACCCTATCGAGGAGATTGGTGCGGTGTATTTTGATGATTTAAGTATAATCACTGTAGAACGTGAAAAAATGACTAAAGATACAACCGTTAAAGGAATTGAAAATATTGTGTTACATAATTTTGAGAAAAATGATATAAGCTTTTTTTCTTATCCTTCCTGGGTTCCTGGGGGTGTTGAGGTCGGTGATGCATACGCAAATTCCGGTACATCAAGTGCACGACTGGATTACGTATTTAAAGAGGCTCCTGAA
>DOWI01000236.1:3876-4516 GCA_003519645.1 Oscillospiraceae bacterium | reverse complement strand
TGTTCCAGTTTTCTCAAAATCATCGTCCTTAAAGACACGAGCTATATGCTTCCCTTCCACTACAACGCCGCCATTGAAAACATTCTCCGGTGTTATCACTCTACCATTAAAAAATATCGTTCTCACACTATTTCCGCCTTTCCAATAGTCCGGTTTAACCGCACCACTCTGTAATAAAGTCCGCAAGAGACTGAGCACAAATGTTTAGACTTTCTATATCCACCCATTCATCCGGTGCATGTATTTGACCGCCTACAGGTCCAAAAATAGCGGCATTCATGCCACCAATTTCATTGATAGCATACAGGTCGCATGACGCCAGACTTCCGCATATCTCCGTATAATCCACATACCGCCCTGCGCATTCAAAAAGTAGTTTTGTACCTGGGTGGCCCGGATCGCTATAACCTGGACGGCAATAATGATATTCCCGTTCGATGTAAAGCGTTTCAGGCTCTGAAAAATGCTCCGATAAGTACTTTTTGAACGAAGTCTCGATAGACTTCTCAGTCTCACCCGGATATGATTGTAAAACTACTTCCATCCAAGCATCTATTGGAGCAGAAAGTTGTCCGCTCTCATATGCCTCGCCGGCTTTTACCTTTGTTATTATTGTCTGCAATTTCTGCGGCGCATTTTT
>DOWI01000236.1:3664-3840 GCA_003519645.1 Oscillospiraceae bacterium | reverse complement strand
AATGGCATCCCTGCATTGCCTTTGACAGTTATTTTGTATATAAGTCCTCCTAAACAGGCAGGGTTTACCTTAAGGTTTGAGAACTCCAGCAATACTGCATAATCCGCATTATAGCCTTTCAGCCTCGAAGCGATCGTGCCATTCGCTCCGGCGTATTCCTCATCTACAACCGACTT
>DOWI01000236.1:2407-3654 GCA_003519645.1 Oscillospiraceae bacterium | reverse complement strand
CACCCTTCATGTCCGCACAGCCCCTGCCATATATTTTTCCATCCTTTATCAGCGGCTCGAATGCCTTCGTTACCGTCCATGGCAGCGGTTCAATTGGGACAACATCCATATGTCCTGTCAAAAGCAGTGATTTTCCACCGCCCGTGCCCTTCCATACAGCATCTATATTATTGCGCCCTTCAAAGTTTCTTGGCAAAAATTCAGGGTTGTTCGGATATTCCGGTAAATCGGCAGGCGAAAACTCATCTATAATAAGTCCCATATCTTTCAGATACGACTTCAAATAATCCTGTCCTGCTTTTTCTTGACCATCAGGTGGAAAATTTATTGTGGGAATTCGCACCAACTCACAGACCAGGTCAAGTATCCGTTGTTTATAAACATCTGAAATTTTATATTTGCTTTTCATTGTTATACCTCTTGTTGCGCAAATCTATATCACATTATTTGCAGAAAACGTCACCGAACGGTGACGCTTTCTGCATTTGTCAAATAATGATTGCACCGAAAATATCGATTATTTGTCAAGAAGTTCTTTATAATCAGCTATATTTGTTGAATCAATAGGGAAGAACTCTACATATTGTTGCTTCTNNGGAGGGACTGCATTACTAACTTGACTATATCTCTGGCTGAATACGGAGCGCCGATACCGCACTTATAATATGCATCGGGATCATTGATCATGTTTAAAGGTTCGGTACCGCTGCAACCTGAAGAAACAACTATTGTTCCCTTAATATTATTCGTTTCAAGAGCGCTCACGGCACCCATAGCACCATTATCAACAGCTGCCCAGATAACGTCTATAGGCTTCATAATATTGTTGTTAACAATGTTGGCAGCAGATTCACGTNNCTCAAGCGTCGAAAGGAACGTTTCACTGCGGACACGCGTATGAGTAGCGTTCAGCATAGCCAATAAACCGACTTTTACTTTTCCACCCAAATTCTCTTTTGCATAGTCGGCGACCCACTTTCCAGCAAGCTCACCTGTCTTTGCGTGATCCCATGCTATGTATGAAATTTTATCTTTATACGATGTACCGGAGTCAAAAACGAATACCGGTATTCCCGCAGCGCCGGCGGCTTCCAATGTAGGTACTATACCTTCTGAGTTAACCGGGTCAACAACAATAGCATCATACTTCTTGGTGATAAAGTCCTCAATCTCCTTCTGCTGGGTCTCAGCATTCAAATTTCCATCTTGAACATTGATCTCGCCAAATTCCAATTCGGCTCCCTGCT
>DOWI01000236.1:0-2374 GCA_003519645.1 Oscillospiraceae bacterium | reverse complement strand
CGTTCTGATTCCTGCGTGGTGGCAGGAGTCGCTTCTGTTCCTGTAGGCGATCCAGTTTCAGCTGCAGGTGCACTGGCTCCGCAGCCTGCAAAAATTCCTAGACACATAATTATTGCCAGTAATAGAGAGAATAGCTTTCTTCCTTTCATAATTTCTTCCTCCACTTTATTTTTATCTATACCGCTTTTACGCGATATGATCCAATTAATGACATCAGACACATAGCTCAAGAATTTTTTCCTGCGTAGCTTCCTCACGCGTTAGTTCGCCTTTCAGCGTTCCCTCATGCATCACAAGTATCCTGTCGCTCATACCTAAGATTTCAGGAAGCTCAGACGAAATCATTATTACAACTTTGCCATGTCTGATGAGATCATTAATAAGTAGATATATTTCGCTTTTTGAACCAACATCGATACCACGCGTAGGTTCGTCTAGAAAGATTATATTGCTGCCCTTTAATAACCATTTTGCGATTACGACCTTCTGTTGATTGCCTCCGGAAAGGTACTGCACCTCAGTCTCTACAGATGGTGTAGATATATTTAGTTTTTCGACATATTCCCGGCTGGTTTCCTTTTGCATCTTGTTATTGATCAAGCCTGAGTGTATAAACATATCCATGTTTACCATGCATATATTGTCATTCACGCTACCAATCTGCACAAGGCCCTGAGACTTTCTGTTCTCAGGCACCAGACCGCAGCCATGATTTATAGCTGTCCGAAAATTTTTGACTTTAACTGGCTTGCCGTATAACAGTACTTCGCCGGAATCAATCTTATCGATTCCCAATATAGCACGAGCCAACTCAGTTCTACCCGAACCGACAAGGCCAGCTATACCTATCAGCTCACCCTTATGGACAGAAAAGCTTATATCATTCAATACACCTTTTCGGCAGAGATTTTTAACCTCAAGAACTGTTTCGCCAACTTCAAACTTCTCTTTAGGATATTCATTGACCATTTCCCGTCCCACCATCATAGATATCAAACTGTGCTTATCTATGTCAGAAACAGGCATAGTAGCTATATGCTTACCATCACGCAACACTGTAACATTATCGGCAAGATCGAAAATCTCTTCTAATCTGTGCGATATGTATATTATTGTGACACCGTTCGAGCGCAGTTTTNNCTTCTCTTTCAGTCAGAGTCGCCGAAGGTTCGTCCATTATAAGCAACCGACATTTATGATTTAACGCCTTGCAGATTTCAATCATTTGCTTTTGCGCTATTGAAAGATTGGATACGGGTTCGTTTACGTCCATCGTCATACTGTACTGATCCAAAAGTTCTCTGGCTTTTGTACGCATGGGCTTCCAGTCTACAAATTTTCCTTTATACATCAGGTTTCCCATGAAAATATTTTCTGTTACCGATAGCGTTTCCGAGAGCTTCAATTCCTGGTGTACTACACTAAGGCCTTTGC
Organism: Oscillospiraceae bacterium; assembly: GCA_003519645.1. The sequence continues at coordinate 940 of DOWI01000236.1, read as the reverse complement.
ATTGAGATTCATATGGCGTCCTGAAGCACACCTTCTCTCCATCGAAGGCCACGGTGCCCTCCTCTGCCTGATATATCCCTGCAAGTATTTTAATAAGCGTCGATTTTCCGGCGCCATTTTCGCCTACGAGCGCATGTACTGTGCCCTCTTTGACCGCAAAACTAACCTTGTCCAGGGCTTTTACACCGGGAACGCTCTTTGATACTTCATTTAAAACAAGTATATTGTTTTCCATTGTTTAATACACCGTCCTCTGATTATTCACTTAGCGTTTTTTGTTACGAACAACATCGATAACCACGGCGCCAATAAGTACGCAGCCTTTGAGCACATCCTGTACAAATGGGTCTACGTTAAGCATCGTCATACCGTTAAAAAACAACGTAAGGAATATAGTACCGAAAAGTCCCTGTATCAGCTTGCCTCTGCCGCCGGTCAGACTTATTCCACCAATTATGCAGGATATCATAGAATCAAATTCATAAAGATTACCATTTGTAAGAGCCGCACTGTCGAGCCTTGTCAATAAAATGATACTTCCTACCGAACACAACGCGCCGGCAATTATAAACGTAAGCGCCTTGTGCTTTTTGACGTTTNNTCGCCCGAACTTAGTTCTCTGCATTATCACGGTAAATATTAAAAAAAGCACTAACATTATTACGACGCTTATAGGTATGCCATATTTGCTGCCGCCAATGAAACCTCTTCCAATAAATTGTATCTCCTCGGGCATTCCAGGTATAGGCGAGGCCTTTGTAATTATCTTGGCAAATCCTCTAGCTATCATCTGGGATCCAAGTGTTACTATAAATGCTGGTATATCTCCATATGCAACAAGCAAACCATTAAATGCACCAACAGAAGTTCCTACCAGCAATGCCGCCAGTATTGCTATCCATGGATTAAAACCGCCAAATTTGATAAGCCAGGCGCATAT
>DOWI01000020.1 GCA_003519645.1 Oscillospiraceae bacterium | reverse complement strand
TCTATCGCCATCCGCGAGGGCGTGAAGAAATCCTTTGAAATGACCGTGGATCACTTCATGGAGCATTACGGGAAAAAAGCGCGGTTCTTCGTCTACAACAGCTCCAATCTTAATCAGCTTGACAATTTTTCCTCCAGCGCCGGTATCAATGTCATGATTATCAACACGCAGGCGTTTGCCTCCTCCCTGAAAGAGGACGGCAGAAGCAAAGAAGCGCGGATTATTTATTCCAAGCGTGACGAATTTGCCTCCCGACGCCCGATTGACGTCATCAGCGCCAACCGTCCGATTATTATTCTCGACGAGCCGCAGAAGATGGGCGGCGAAGTCACGCAGAAAGCGCTGAAAAGCTTCAACCCGCTTTTCAGCCTGAATTATTCCGCCACGCACAAGGATCACCACAACCTTGTCTATGTGCTGGATGCGCTGGATGCCTACAACAAGCGCCTCGTCAAAAAAATCGAGGTCAAGGGCTTTGAAGTGAAAAACTTCCGCGGCACGGACAGGTATCTTTTTCTTGAGGATATTATTCTTTCAAATAAGAAACCGCCGATGGCACGACTGGAGTTTGAGGTCAACTATCAAAAATCCATCAACCGTGAAACCCGCATCCTCGGCGTCGGCGATAATCTGTATTATCTCTCCGCTGGTAAGAACATGCCGCCACTGGAGGAATATCAGGGCTACACGATATCCGAAATCGATCCCATCGGTGCGTCGGTAACCTTTACCAACGGCGAGGTGATTACACGCGGCGATGTAGTCGGCGACATTTCCGAAAAGGATATGCGCCGCATTCAGATACGCGAAACGATTATCTCCCATTTCAAGAAGGAAGAAAGCCTGTTCCATAAGGGCATTAAAACGCTGTCGCTGTTCTTCATCGATGAGGTTGCGAAGTACCGTCAGTACGATGAGGACGGCAATGAGTTGCTCGGCGAGTATGGTCGGATATTCGAGCAGGAGTATATCAACGTGCTCAATGAGTACATCACGCTTTTCGATACGCCGTATCAAAAATATCTGTGCAGCATTGATGTGGCCGACACGCACAAGGGCTATTTCAGCATTGATAAAAAGACTGGACATGCCGTTGACAGTACGCTGAGGCGCGGCTCGGAGTTCTCCGATGATATCTCCGCCTATGATTTGATTTTGAAAAACAAAGAACGCCTGCTTTCCTTTGATGAGCCGACGCGGTTTATCTTTTCCCATTCCGCACTGCGCGAGGGTTGGGACAACCCGAATGTGTTTCAGATTTGTACGCTCAAGCACTCCGACAGCACAACACAGAAACGGCAGGAGGTCGGACGCGGTATGCGCCTGTGCGTCAATCAAGACGGAGAACGCATGGACGCTGAAACCTGCGGGACGGCGGTGCACGACATCAACCTGCTTACAGTGATCGCTAGTGAGAGCTATGCGCCGTTTGTTTCCGCTTTGCAAAAGCAGATCAAGGATGTACTCTACGACAGGCCGTCTAAAGCGACAATGGATTACTTCCTTGGCAAAACGGTCAAAATCGGAGAAGTTCCCACGACCATCAATGCGAAGCAGGCAAAGGACATTTATCGTTATCTGCTGAAAAACGATTATGTGGATGACAACGACAATGTCACGGATTCTTACCGCGCTGACCTTGCCAACAACGCGCTTGCGCCGCTGCCGCCTGACCTGCAGCCGATCGCCGAGGGCGTTCACACGTTGATACAAGGCGTGTTTGACGAACGCGTCCTTGACAGTATGATTGACAACGGCAACAAAACCAAGATTTTTGAAAACGAGCTGAACGAAAATTTCTACAAAAAGGAGTTTCAGACGCTTTGGGGCTACATCAACCACAAGTATGCCTATGCTGTGGATTTTGATGCGGCTGAGCTGATTCAGAAATCCATCGCCCATATCGACCAGAACCTCTTCGTTTCGCAGCTCCAATATACCGTTTCTACCGGAGAACAAAAATCCGACATGGAAGCGACATCCATTGAGCGCGGCGACGCTTTCGAGGCGGCCAAAACGCGCACAGAAACGCTGCGTCACTCGGAAATCAGTCAGGTGAAGTACGATTTGATTGGCAAGGTCGCCGAAGGGACTATCCTGACGCGCCGCACAGTGGCCGCTATTTTGTCCGGAATCAGCACTGCAAAGCTTGCCATGTTTAAGTACAATCCGGAGGAGTTTATCAACAAAGTCATTCGCCTTATCAAAGAGCAAAAGGCAACGATGATCGTCGAACATATTACATATGACCGGATTCAGGGCAGCTATGACAGCGACATTTTCACTGCTGAAAAACATTCGCAGGGTATTGACAAAGCCTTCCGCGTTCACAAGCATATACAGGACTACGTTTTCACCGATGGCATCGCGGAGCAGAGCGTCGAGCGCCGGTTTGCGCAAGACCTTGAAGCCGCCAATGAAGTCTGTGTCTATGCCAAGCTGCCGAAAGGCTTTCAGATTCCCACACCGGTCGGCAATTATTCACCGGATTGGGCGATTGCGTTTTACGCCGGCACGGTGAAGCATATCTTCTTCGTTGCCGAGACAAAGGGCACAATGGAAACGCTCCAGTTAAAGCCGATAGAGCAGGCCAAAATCCGCTGTGCGCGGAAGCTGTTCAATGAAATATCCACGGAAAACGTGGTTTACCACGATGTTGACAGCTACCAGAGCTTGCTGAATATTATGGAAAGCCTGTGAGGAGAGTTCAATGCAGATGATTATTGACTTTGATAATCCATCCACATTCCCTGCTTCTCTTGGGAATTGGGATGAGTCTTTTGAAAACATGATACGCATTAACATCAGCCTCGAGGGAGTTACTAAAGGCTGGCAAATTAAACATCAGCTACAAGATTTACGCATTGATGAGATGCCGATAGTAACTGAGTTCGTTTCTGCAAATCCAGACGTAGAAGTAGTAGTTTGTCATGTTACGCGATTGCTGGATGAAAAAATCTTATTGCAGGAAGGGCTTGTGACTGGTGGCGGTCGTGGATCTGTAGCCGAGAATCGTCTTAAAACTCTGCTGGAACACATTGGTCTTGATAAAGACAAGATAGATGAGGTTTTTACTCACATCTACTACTATTGGGAGCGTGATAAGGAACAACGGACGGAGTCGGTTCATTTCATGTTTGATAAGAGCCTGGTATACAAAGATGACACGGCTAACAATTTTGCTATAAATCTGGGAGGCGAAATCCTGCGCTGGTCGCTGGAGGCAATTGACCGTGACCTATATAAGAGGGAGCCATATAAGCGACTTTGGATTGAAGGGACTCCTTCCATTGTGAAATTCAAATGCAAGCTGTCCGATGTGCATGAGATATGCCGTAATGCGGTTATTGCGGAAATCGTTAAATATTTTATTGTTACGCGGATGTATGGCTATCCTTATGAATTTGAATTTACCGGGATGACAAACAGTTCGATTCCGGCAGAGAATATTGTTAGCATAGAGGAAATTGAAGGCTTTATTGAAATGCAGGAAAAGTATCCTGATTTCGAGGGCTTCTACGACGAATTGAAATAGCGGAGGTATCGATATGTCGACACGTGGGAAAAGCATCAACTTATTTTTGATGGATGGTGATGCCAGCGGAAGGATGAAGTGTACCTTTGCTAACTGGACAGGTGTCGCTTACAAAATTCCGAGGACGGAATTGGACAAGTGCAAAGAGCGAGATGATCTGAAACAGAGTGGCGTATACTTCCTTTTTGGTACCTCTGATGAGACCGGGAAGGGTGTTGTTTATATCGGACAAGCCGGAGCGCGTAAAAACGGTGAAGGCATCCTCAATCGGCTGATGGAACACAAGCGCAATCCCGAAAAAGACTACTGGACAGAGGTAATTGTTTTCACCACTTCCAATAATTCGTTCGGTCCCACTGAGATAAGCTACCTTGAAAACCGATTCTGCAATCTCGCTATAGCCGCAAACCGTTATGATGTAAAAAACAGCAATGATCCTACTCTTGGAAATATTACCGAGGAGAAAGAAAGTGAAATGGAAGAGTTCATTGATTACGCTAAGGTGATCATGGGTACGCTTGGTTATAAATTGTTCGAGCCCATCAGCAAGTCGCAGATGAAGAAAACAGAAAATACTGTGACTGTTTCGTATGACAGTGCAAGGCTGCATCTTGAGCGCACAATCAAAAATGTCGGAAAAGTCGAGGCCAACGGCATTCAAACCACAGAAGGATTTGTTGTTCTTAAAAGCAGTCACATTTCTCTGGTGGACGACGATACGATTCCAACAGTTATCAAAGAACGCAGAAAGAAAGCACCTGTAGATGAGCAAGGCGTTTTACAGGAGGATATGCTTTTTACCAGCCCGTCTTACGCTGCGATGTTCGTCATCGGAAAGAGTGCAAATGGTCTGACGAGCTGGAAAACAGAAAGCGGACAATCATTAAAAGCACTTGAATCAACCGAAACGGAGTGACACCGAACCCATAGTTGATTTAATATTCTTAACACGAAAGGTATAACGCTTGCAACTTTGATTTTCAAAATGCAACTGTGATTTTTCCGACCGACCTTTTGAGTCATTGTATCCTGCGGAAAGGTACGGAGGCAAAAGATTAGGTTAAAATAGATACAGGGTACATAAGACCAGTGTTTATGCGGCCTTACGAGGGTTTTGGATAAGAAATTCAAGACCCCCGTTTTTCATATTAATGAGATGCGTGCCTCCTTTTCACCTTTTATCTTCAGCACATTCTTTCTTGTCGCCGTTAATAAAACGAGCATGATCTCTTTTTTTAAGCATAAAATGTGTACTTTTTTCTGCTAATATGAAACAAGCTTCACATGAAGCATGCTCCATATTAGCATGCAGTCAGAATTCTGTCAAGGAAAATATAGATTAAGTTACCTGGCAGATAACATTGTCACTATTGTGAAAAATGGTGGCAGCTTATGTTGTGTAAGTTATTTTGTCTTTCGGATCATACGCCTTCTTTGTTTTCGTAAGCACCGATAACCAAAGTGTAAAAACAAACAGATGGTCGGCATTGCAATGATGACAATCTTTTTATATACACGCCTTAATTTAATATCTACAGGGCTATATAAAAAACGCTTAGATACTTAATCTATGGCAAGTCATATACAAAAACTAGCAGGAAATCCGAAATAATCATCCGACTGCGCTA
>DOWI01000103.1 GCA_003519645.1 Oscillospiraceae bacterium | reverse complement strand
AACTTTTATGTTGACAAAGACATGCCAATTCCAGCAATCTCAAGTGCGTTGGCGTCAGGTCATTGCCGTCGTTTGTTTTTTGTAATATAACAAGAGCTTTATCAATTTCCATTTCCGCTCCTTTCTACTGTCCCGGCGCAATATGCCAGTCATCATATAAATTTCCGTTAATATTGACATAATCAGATATATTGGCACTCAGCATCCCGGCAGGTGTCCATACATCCGTGACATAAGTGCTTATGGTATATTGACCATCCGGCATCCATATGGGGGTAAAATGAACCCTGCGGTTATAGGTGCTGTATTTGTTTGCCGCAAACTGAAAAAGCGCCGTTTTGCCAGAAGTTGTCCGATCCAGTATGCGCCAATAGGTGTCATACCTGAATTCAGGGAAATAGGAAACCGCCGTTTGCGCGTAGGTGTAATGGGACAGAGGCGCGGAGGTGTTGACAGTGATGGTCGTTGTATTTTTGACACCGTACCCGCTTTTCATCGTCCAATTTACTTTTGTTGGCACTTTATCGTCAGGATACAGGCTCATGGACGCTGACAAAGAAGCCGTGTAGTTGTTGCGGACATAATCGTACCAGCCTTCGTCAACCCATTTCCCTTTATCTACCCAATTACCTCTATCGACATATTTGCCCTTATCGACATACTTGCCCAAGTCTTGATAAGAACCGTAATCCACCCAATGCCACTTCGTGACATATCGTCCATAGTCTACCCACATATACCGCGTTTCCCAATGCCCGAAATCAACATAGCCGATAAAAGGAATCCAAATCAGGTTTGACACCCAAACTTGATAGGATACATACTGCCAGTCGGATTCCCATACTATATAGCTTTCGTATCTCCAATCGGAAACCCACTGCACATTCGGTTCCCAAACCCAGTTGGATTCCCATACCCAATTGGACACCCAAACCCAATTCGCCTGCCATACCCAATTAGCGTGCCATGAAGCCGACCACACACTCCAGCTTGCGGATGTCTTTACAGTACGGTTCGGTATGCTTGCCGCACTCCAGCTTCCTTTGGTATCGGTTGCTTTGGGATCGGGCGGGTCGCTGAACGTTAGGCTGCGGATTTTTGCTTTAATGCTTGTCTGGCTGAGAACACCCTGAGATGCGCTGACCGTGATCGTCATGTCTTGCGGCGTCGATTGCGTATGCCACTTAACCCACACAAGCTGACTTTCATCCTCCGGGATCACGATGTTGTTTACCGTATAGTTACTCCCACCAATACGAAAGGTCACACTTGCCGGATTTTCNNTGTGATAACATCCGTGTCCGTATGGTAATCGTATTCATAGTTGGTGTAATCCACATTCGGCAGGTCAGGGGTAAAACGGACAATTCCCAAGCCAAGACAGTCGATGATCGTATCATTGGACTGTCTGCTGGTGGTATTGCCTGTAAAAGCTCTGAAACCAAGATCATCATATTGGAGGAACATGGCAAGCGGCAGATTTTTGTGTGTCAGAGATGCCATTTTGCTGCGTAAAGCACCGCTTGTCTGGTTATCATACATAGCCGCTTCATGAGCGGTAAAGGCGTATTTCACACCGTTGAACGTAAAATATGCAATTGGCTCCAGCAGTAATTTGTATTTACCGCTGACTAAATTTGTATAACTCATTCCGGTATATTCGGCAATATTTCTCACCATGGTTTCGTCACAAAAATATTTTTTGATAGCATCAATATTTGTACTTCCGTCAGTGCTTATTATTCTCGGCATTGTTATTGTGGGTTTGTAATAGGTATAGTCACTTGTTGTGGGTGTTAGTGACTTACCATTACGATAATGAATTTTACTGTACTTCCCGAAATGGATTGTGACAGTCGGTTGCTTATTTGTTAGATCTATGGGTGTGGTGACGGGCTGTTGTGTGCTTGCATTAACCACTGTAACACGGACGCCATCCATTCCGGGGTTCCAGTAGTTTGAGCCAGTTCCGTCTCCCATACCGCCACCGCCGCCATCCATGTTTCCATCCCCATCCCCTGCAAAGGCTGTAATAGGAAGAGCCAACAGCAAAGCAAATACTAATAGAAAGGCTAAAATACGCTTCAAATAATCACTTCCTTTCATACAGGGATAAAAAAAGAGTACGGTTTCATCACCGTACTCTTGATTGATAATTTTATTTAGCCCATATTACCGACTTGATTGCCAGACAGTTGGTCACCTTCATTGCCCATCACTTGGCCAGATGCCGTACCGCCCTCGTCATCTATCCAGCCGAAACCATCAACATATATTTTGCCGTCTTTTCTGTCTCCGTTTTTGGGTTTGTTGCTATCAGAGTTGACTTTCGTGTCCTTGCTATCATAGGATGGCTTAGAATTCGGGTTTGTTAATTGGCTTTCATCTTTCACCGTTGGAGGTACAGGGGTACTTGTATCCTTTTCGGTTTCAGCAATATTATTGTTTAAATCACCGCTCTTTGTGGAATTGGATACGGTACTTGTCGTCTGGTCAATTGCTGAAACGGTAACGCTGGTTGTGGGATCAGAAGCCGTTTGAGAAACAGTGCCGGTATCGGCGGCCGAGGGTGTACCCCCAGTGAGAACGGCAATCAACGCAATAATTAACACACAAAAGGCAGCGGAACCGCCAATTATGAACATTTTCTTTTTCGTCATAGCTTATCAACCTCCTTTAAGCTATCGACATCATTCCTTATAATTGGATTAAATCATTATTATCTGCCTTTATTATACACAAACAATTGCTTCGCGTCCAGATATTTTTTGAAATAATTAGTAATCTATCCAGACATCAGGAAGTATCATATTAAAATCTCGGTACATATACCGATTTGAACCGTATATTTAATTTCAGATTCGGGTGTTGTCCCCACCCAAAAGAAAGGGGAACCTCAACGGTCATGGCTCCTGTCACCGTTAGCTGAGATATGCTGTTTGGATCGGAGGGGGCAAGAGGAGCGTTCGCAACGCTTACCGATAAACCGTATAAAGAGTATTCCACTTTATCCCCGGCGTATTTTACATATTGACCGCTTTCATATTTCAATCCCAAGACATCTTTCAGCCGAGCATAGATGTTCCCGGTCGTGACATTGGTATACCATGTACTGCCCGACAGACTGTAGCCTCCCGAATATCCCTCTCGCAGTCCCGCGTAAGCATCGTCCCAATTTTCGGTTGCAACGTCGATAACCGCTTCCTGAACCGCATCACGAACACCCTGTGCCACAATCATCAATCGGGCATATTCAAAAATGGCGGTCGAGAGAATCAGACATGCCAGAACTATACAAAGTATCAAAGGCGTACTGGTGCCGGATTTGTCTTTCATCACCTCACTCATTCGTGTCATTTATGGTACACCTCCGATGTGCCTGTCGCTTTGGCTGTCAATGTGATGGGGAAAGACCCAAACGGACCGAATAGTCCGATGTTTACAGTCGTTGTCAGCGTGATAGTTACTTCTTCTCCAAGTTGGATATTTCCGGTTTTGCTCCATTGGATAGACGGATTCAGGCCGGTTTCATTTTTCATTGAATTCGCCTTTGCGGAAGTGGCGCTTCCCACACAGCCCGCGACCTCGGCGGTGCGCACAATCTCCGTTGCATAGGTGTCAAGGTTTTGCTTGACGATAAAAATTGGAAGGACCTTTAAAACAAGGGCAATGAGCATCACTACAACAAGCACCATAATACAAGCATCCACAAAAGAGTTGCCGCCCTTATCCTTTATTCGCAAAATCACAGTTCCACCTCCGGTTCTTCCTCCGCTTCGGATACCGGATCGCCCTCGACATCCCGGCGATCTTCCATTTCCCAAAGGCAATATTCTATATCATCATGAAGACCGCACAGGTCAACAGAGGCCAACTTATCCGCTATCGTTTCCAGTGGCCTTTTAAAAGTCATCAAATATTCAATCTGTTCCGGGGTTGGATTTACTTCCTCATTTATAAACGCGTCATAATAATACTTCATGTCCGCGATCCGCTGTGCTTTGTCAATAATTTCATCGTGCGTCAATTGATACAGGCCCGCGCGGAAACTATCGTATTCATTGGTTATCCTTTCAATAAACTGTACCTGAAGCTCGTTCATCTGATCCTCCCCTTAAAACATTTTGCTTATTGCGTTGACCACCTCATACCCAAGAACACCGATATACATGAGCAGGAAACAGCCAAGCAAAAAGAAGGAGTATTTTTTCATTTTACCGGGCTTTTTCATGGCATCCAGTTTTAGCCGCTGAAGCTCAAGCTGTTTAAAGGTCATGGCGAGCATCTGAAAATAAACAATGCCGTTGTCACCACGCTTGACAGCAATCAAACCACGAACCACGTCGGACAACATGCTACTCCCAATTCTTGTTTCAAACCTCGTCAGCGCGGTTTCCTCATTCCCGGAAGCCATGTCCGCGATTGTAATCTCAAGCTCCCTTTTCATTGTGGGGCCAGCATTACACTGATAGGTTTTCAGGATGTTGAGTACATCGCGTGATGCCTTTAGTTCCTGTGAAATAGTTCCGACAAAGCGGGGCAGCTCGTACTCGATTTCCTCCCGCTTGGCTTTTACAATTTCCTCTCCGCGTTTGATTTCCCTAAAATAAATTGTCACTGCCAGAAATAATANNTAGGTTTCCGGCGTCATAGGAATATCCGCGGACCGCAAAGTTTCTTCCAGCCTCATTCGTTTGAAGTCACTTAAACGAATAAACTTCGCCAGCATCGCTGCCATATCGAACACAATGGCGTCAAGGCTCTTGGCCTGCCGTTTGTCTCGACTTCGCACGGTCAT
>DOWI01000039.1 GCA_003519645.1 Oscillospiraceae bacterium | reverse complement strand
ATGGTTTGCAGCACACTTCCAAGGAACTTAAGAAGGACGATAAAGAAGCCGATCATCAATCCCCCAACAATTAGGGCTGCAATCAATATAATTGCGCCTATGAAGCCCACAGCCTCGTCAAGAAAATCAAATCCACCATATCCAAAGTCACCAAACTCGGAAAATATTACACCGACTATGCCCGAAGCGCTGCCGCCCAACAGCAGGATCCCGATAATCAAAGCTGCAGCAATGGCAATACAAACAAACACAAATTGAATAATACTAACCGCTTTGATCATTGTAATGCCGGAANNGGAAGTTCTTAACGGAGCAGCGCTGTTTGACGCCATACGATACGTCATCAGCATTCCGATACCGATCAATATTGTCGGTATCAAAGCGGGAATAGAAGAAGAAGCTGAAATACCGGTTACCAACGAATTAATCCTCACAATTTCGCTGGTGTTAAAACCAATTTCGTTCAATAACTCAGCATCGGCTGCACTTCCAAATACCGCAGTCAAAAACGATAATGCTATTTGAACAAACCAAAGTATAACCAATATCAGCATTAAATTAGAGGAAGCAACCTCTCTGACGTTTTGAAATCTGCTGACGTTCGGCATGGCCGGTGTAAAGCCAAATGCATTCGGTGGTTGCCCGTAAGTATACGGCATCTCAGCCGACGGCATCNNACGGCATCTCAGCCGACGGCATCTCAGCCGACGGCATCTGCGCTGATGGGATTGGATTGGGCTGCTGGTGTCCAAGCGGGACTGGTGACGCCTGGGGAGGAATGGGCGGATTCGGAGTAGTAGGTACAACTTGGGCAGGCTGATTTGGTTCTAATTTCTGTCCGCATCCGATGCAAAACTGGTTGTCGTCATTATTTGATGTGCCACAAATACCGCAGGGTTTCATTCTGACGCACTTCCCTTCTAACTTAAATTAAATAGATTATATCGGTTGCAGCAATATTTAGCAATCACTTTATTAATTATTAATAACGTTGACATGCATCCTCTTTTCCTGCAGGTTTTTTACGATCATACGGGCACATTTATAAATATCTCCGCCACCCATGGTGAGAATAAGATCACCCTCGGCACAATGTTGGGTGACGTATGCAGCAATTTCGGGAAAGGTCTTAAGATATATCGAGCCGTGTATCCTTTTGGTAATCTGTTCTGAAGATACCCCACTGCGATTTTCTTCGCGTGATCCCATTATCTCACTTAGAATCACCTGATCCGCAGTTGACAATGATTCCGCAAATCCATCAAGATGCCGCGCTGTTCTGGAAAAAGTGAAGGGCTGAAATATTGCCCAGACTCTTTGATAACCCATTCCCTTTGCTGCGTTTAATGTGGTTGAAATTTCGGTAGGATGGTGTGCATAATCATCCGCAACCGTAATGCCGCCGAAAGTACCTAAAAATTCGAATCTGCGTCCGGCACCTTTGAATGTCTCCAGGCCGTTTACAATTTGCTCCGCAGAAGCTCCGCATAAATGAGCAGCAGCGGCTGCAGCAAGGGAATTAGATATGTTATGCCAGCCCGGAACGCCTAGCTTTATACAAGCAAAAAAGACCCCACTATGAAACAGGTCATACTGTCCAAAACAGCCGTTGGCCATCCGAATATTCGCGGCGGTCCAGTCATATCCATCCTTTATCCCGAATTTAATAATCTGTCTGCCTGAAATACCGGCTACGGCTTTCAGGCTGTTTGCATCATCCCCATTGACTATTACAGCCCGTTGGGTGAGATCGGCAAACTTGTGAAACGATTGAATTACATTATCAAGCGTCCCAAAATAGTCCAGGTGATCGGCGTCGACATTTAGAATAATCGAGAAGGCAGGTTTCATGGACAAATAATGATCTTGATACTCGCAGGCTTCACAAACCATAATATTGCTGCTACCCGCTCTTCCGTTGGCATTAATTAACGGAAGCCGTCCCCCAATAAAAACGGAGGGATCAAAGCCGCCCTGTATCAGAATCTGTGAAAGCATGGATGTGGTTGTGGTCTTTCCGTGTGTACCCGCAACCCCGATGGTATGCGAATACTCCTGTGTAATATAGCCAAGCAGCCTGCCCCGCTCAATCGTGGGGATTCCGCATTGTGCCGCTTTAACCAGTTCAGAGTTTTGGGGATTAACGGCAGAGGTATAGACCACCAGCTCNNATCTACATTTTGTTCCTGCTGTTTCATGGTGACCCGAATACCGAGTGAGCGCATCCGCTCAACATTGTCAGACTCATTAATGTCGGATCCGGTAATGATATACCCCCTTGAATGCAGGATTTCGGCTAAGGGGGTCATGCCCGATCCCCCTATTCCCACAAAATGCACCCTTTTAATGTCATGTAAAAAATCCTTATTCTCCATAAGACTCATGTCCTTTCCGAGTTTCATGCCCGAATCAGGACACAAAACCTATTTAAAAAGGGTGTTTTCCGTAATAGTTTTCATTATGGAAAACGTCGGCCGCCCCTTTACCCATATTTTTTTGCTTTTCAACCTTGTATAACGCCCATGCCGTCCTAACAGCATATGCATTCCTAATTATAGCATCTGTTTATTATTATATTGCCGATTGATTAAAAAATAAACAACTTTTTTCCTTTTCTCTATATTATATAGATTATTCAAATCTGTTTGTATTTATGGTAAACATTTTTGCTTGACAGTTCAGTATGCCGCCCCCGAAAAATGGCAAAGATAACCAATCATAACCATGCCTTAAACGCGTGGTATGCTCTAGCCCTA
>DOWI01000209.1 GCA_003519645.1 Oscillospiraceae bacterium | reverse complement strand
CTGCAGCTGCATACGTTTTTTCGGCATGAATATCGGCTATTGCAACGGCAATACCCTGGGATGCAAGCTTTTTGGCGATGGCATAGCCGATACCCTGGGCTGAACCGGTTACAATTGCGACTTTCTTGGTGGAACCATTCATAAATAAAAGCCTCCTCAAAACGAATATAAATTTTGATTTTATCAGTCATTTTCAGAGATTTATTAAATGAAACAATTACATTTTGACCAGACGATTTCAACCCTAATAATTAGGTTTAACGATAAANNATCCACAAACTGATACATGAATCTTCCGGAGTGCGGAGCGTTCGTAGAAGGGCAGAAAAATCAACCCCCTGGCTTATATTCAGGTAGATTTGCGAATAATTAATTCATTGCGCATAACAATTTGCTTAGAGCACATGTCCGGATTGTTAAAGCGTTCCAGCAGGAGACGCACACCCTCATAACCGATATCATATTTGGGCTGCCTCATGGTGGTAAGCGGAACACTCAGGTAGTCCGAAAGTTCAATATCATCATAGCCTGAAATCCGGATATCTTCCGGANNTGGCGATGAGATCACAGCCGCAGCAGACAGTACCATGTTTAAAACCGGTTTGGACAAGCTTGGCCATAGCACTGTAGCCATCATTAATGGTCGGTTCACAATAATAAACTCGCCTTTCGTTCCAGTTGCGGCCATGATCTGAAAGCGCATTCTGGTAGCCGGCGATACGCTCCAGACCGGTAGACCGGCTCTGGGAAAGGGGGAAAAAACGGATATCGTCATCACGGGTGCTCAGCAGATAATCTACTATTTCATAGCCTCCGATATAATTGTCCGCACTTACGCTGTCAATGCCGACCAATCCCCCGGACCGCATGAGCAGAACGGTGGGAATGCCCAAATGCTTCAGTTCCTCCAGGTCGCTTTTACCGGTCCGCATGGGAGCAGCAAAAATCAGCCCGTCAATTCTGCGGTCTATCATAGTATTCAGTGCATGCTTTTCATTTTCAGGAATCTGATAGGTGTTGGCAATAATGACATCATACCCCTCAGCGGAGGCAGAATCCTGTACACCGCGCAAGATCTGTGAAAATACAAGCTCTGAGCTGTCCGATGCAATGACTCTAATAGTTTTTGTGCGCTGCTTTCGAAGGCTGCGCGCAATAGAATTGGGACGATAGTTCAATTTTTTGGCAATAGCCAATATACGCTCGCTGGTTTCCTGGGATATGCCGCCCTTATTGCTCAGTACGCGTGATACTGCCATGGCAGAAACGCCGGCTTCTTTTGCGATATCTTTAATCGTAACCCTCTTGCTATTTGTCATATGAACCTTACCTTACTACAATACTTCATTTGAAATCTTGGAAATGAACTGTATGCTGTTATAACGTTAAATATAATTTACCACATTAAAAAGGGACATGCAAGTAATAAACAGAACTTCAATTGGTAATTTAGTGTCGGAGTGATGTTAAAATGCAGAAGCGGAGCAGGATCGCGAAGCGGCGTGAATGAAACCCGGACGATTTCGCTAAAGCATGGCTTGTACTGCCTTTTTGTAGAATTTAACGATAAAACTCAAATTTCGTTATTGACATTCGTTTTATTGCTAGTTATACTAGGGATTATAGAAAATTACTAAACAGCATACGTCATATGTCTTCAATTATAATAATTTTTAACAAAAGATGGATTTATTTAGGAGGACAAAATTGGCAATTATTAGTAAAATATCAAATATCTCATCGTGCTTTCTTAAATAAATACATAATATTTACCATTATTTTAATATTTTAGTTTATTATCAAAAGTAGTTCCTATTATACTTTGATTATTTTTATAGCTTTAACGTTAAAACGAGTGTTTTGTTTCTTTTTTTGTGCATAAATCTTACAGAGAAACAGGCATTATTTAGCATACCTATACAATGTAATCCGATTTTCATGACATCTTAAGTTATCTTAATTTTTCTGCTGTGCCTATATTCTGTATTCACTAAAATTAGAGAGTTTATCTTTTCATAAATTCTTTAATCAATATAGTCTAAGGAGGAGAACAAAATGAAAAAGCTATCCTATTTATTCTTGGCATTGATACTGACTGTATCTCTGACAGCTTGCGGCAATTCCGCCGGTACCGCCGGCAGCCCAAGTGCATCTGCTCCCGGCTCTTCAGCCCCCAGCGGAAATGCTGGTGAGTATGCATATGTAGTCGGCCATTACGGCGGTATCACAGGTAATGTGGCCACTGCCGGCAGCAATGGCTATGATGCCATCAAGCTTGCCATTAAACTATGGAACGAAAAAGGCGGCGTTCTTGGCGGAAAAATCGGCCTGGAGTTCTATGATGACGGAGCCACTACAGAAGGCGCTGTTAAGGGCGTTTCCTACCTGATTGATGAAAAAGGCGTAGATGGTATTATCGGATCCCAGCTGAGCGGTAATATTCAGGCTACCGGTGATCTGGTAGAGGCTTCTGAGATTCCTGAGGTAGCAACAGGTATGAATCCTGCATGGCTCCAAAAGGGATGGACATATCTTTTCCGTGCTCTGCCGAATTCTTCTGGCGGCGCTGCGCCCCTGGTAGACGCAATGGAAAAGCTTGAAAGCGATAAAATCGCATCGCTGGTTTACCAGGATGACGGAAATATTTCCGCCTATAAGCAGGTGAAGACTGAAATTGAGTCCCGTTAAGGCGTTAAGATCATTGAAGAACAGCAGGCGATGCAGGGTGAAACCGACTGGACCGGCGCACTGTCTTCAATCGTCAAAGCCCAGCCCAATGGTGTGATTATCTTTGCACAGGCTGAGCAGGGCTCTCTTATGGTAAAACAGATCCGCTCTCTTGGATACAAAGGTTATATTTATGGCTGTGAAACCTTCTCTTCTGCCGATATGAGAAACGTAGCAGGCAGTGCGGCCGATGGTATTGTTTTCTTTGCTCCCCACTGTGTGGCAGATAGCCCTGAGGAAGCAAACAGCGATATGGAACGTGCTTTCTTACAGGCCTACAAGGATGAATACGGCGTTATGCCTATTTCTGACGTAGCATACAGGGCTTTCGACGCCACCAATATTCTATT
>DOWI01000070.1 GCA_003519645.1 Oscillospiraceae bacterium | reverse complement strand
TGCCGATTTGAGCGGAGGATTTTTATAAAAAATTTCCGGTCACCATCCCAAGGTGGGACAATGGCCGGAAAGACTGGGTATTTTACTTGTTCTCTTCCTTATGAAGCTCTGTGTAATAGCGCTTCATTTGATCAGCGAACGTGCGCTGCGGACGACCGAGAGCTTCTGCAATCTTACGATCAGAAATTTTCGGATTGTTGAGGCGCATCTGAATGATACGTTCTGCGTCAGGATCAAGTTCGCGGAACCGTGCGATGAGACGCTTTAACAGATCGCGGTCAGCAATAATATCTTCTATAGAAGGTCTGCTGTCCGGAATGTAATCGCCGAGGGTGCCGTTTCCGTCAGGGAGCGGTTCGTCGAGAGAGACAGTGTCGGGAGCGTGGTATTCACACAGGTCGCACTGTCCGTCGCATTTCCAAAGATAATGCTTTGGGCACATACAGCGACCGTGATACTGCTCACGTTTCTGGGTGGACCAGATGTCCGGATAGAGGGATCGATACTGCTCCTCTGTGATAGGGGTAAGTGTGACCTTAAAGGGATTCTCCGGGTCACGAAGTGGAAAGTAACGCTGGTTGTTGTTGCTTTTCTTAGAGTTTTTCATTTTCGGTTCCTTTCTGAGCGAAAGGAGCCGAGAGAACGCAAAGCCGAAGTCTTAAGAAACACAAATGGCCGGATAACTCTGAAACATTGTGTTTCAAAGTCATCCGGCCATTTGGTAGTTCATCTCGACTCCGTTGCTCGGTATGCTTTGCGTATTAAGTTTGCGATTCTGTTGTTACATGCCTGCCTGCATAGCGTAAGCAGCAATGCGGTTGTGGGGTGATTCTTTTACTGCTGATTCATCGCAAAGGATTTTTACGATGTGATTGCAGTTGGGGCACTTGAGCTCGATGTACAGCTTTTCCTTCGGAATATCTGACACATCGCAGGCTCTCTTCCCACAAACGGGAGATTTGAGTGGCTTATTCATACCTTCCTCCTTTCTTGTAGTAAATAAGCGTGTTCGCTGATTTACTACACCTATGGTAAAAAAGATGGGAATGNNGTCGAGAGATAGTTCCTCTCTGGATACCAGCTTTAGTTCCTGTAGCCGGTATTTCATGGGCGTATAGTTGACGCTGAACTTCTCAGCAAGTTCTGAGATTGCCTGATCGACCTCATAGGTTCTTGGAAGGGGCACAGGCGGTGAAGAGCGTAAGCCCATTGTCTTCAGAAATTCAGCTGTAGCTGCTTCTCGTGGCATCAAGAATGCAGCAGCGCAGTAGTTGGCTTGGTATTCAATGACCTCAATAGCGGACATATTTGACCTGTCTCCAGTTTCTGCACGGAAAGCCTTCTTTTGACAGAAGTGCTGGTAATTTGCCGACCGATTCATAAAACAACGTGGATGGAGCTTCTGATGGAAGCATTCGTGAATGCAGCTGAAGTACTCTATTCCGCGATTGTCGCCCTCGTTAATACTCCGATCAATGATAATAGTTCCTTTTTCGACAGGAGTCTTTTTAGGAAACATCCCATTGAATACAATGTTGTCAGGCGGAGTCTCGTCGACTTCACTGATGGGAATCCAAGCGTAGTAGTAGCCGTTGTTGTAGGCTGTCATTCCAAGGATCGACTGATCCGGTGACAGGTAAAACCAGTCCGGTGTGCAATGGATGAAATCCACAACATCGTATACGTCGATTTTCTTAGGCCGCTTGAGTCGCTCTTTGTCAAAGGACTCGTTCAGATTGTCGGCCTCATTTTCAAGCTGGGTTTTGCTGTAGTCATAGTACCGCAAATTACACCGTGCCTCCGCTTTTCTTCTGACTCTCCAGCATGTCGATGATCTTTTGCCAATCGTCCTCACCGGCGTTGATGTCGCGAGCTTTACGAAGAGCAGTGCGAAGATTGTCGACACCCATCACATAGTCAGACAGATCAGGAGATACGCCGTTGTCCCTTGAGAGGGCAGCGTAATCGAAGAGCGTGTTTGTATCGTCCTCGTTGAGCCCCAGCACCTCAGCGATTTTATAGATCTTCTCCTTGTCTGGCGGATACCTCCTTCCTTTTTCGATGTCACTCATGTACGCGGGCACTATTCCCAGTTCCTCGGCGAGCTTTCGCAGGCTGATTTCTTTTTCCTGCCTTTTTGCTTTTACAAATTCTCCGAATTTGTTCTCNNACGTAGCATGTAAGCGTGTTCGCTGAAATGCTACACATATTATACACAGATAGCCTGTTGGAGTCAATGCTTTAAATGTAAATTTTCTATGACCGGCGGTGTTCGCTGTCCACGGAAATCTGAAGTCTGGAATATGCCATCTGAACGAAAAAGGAATATAGATCCGCGATAATCATGCATATACAGGCCAGACAGACAAGACAGATGCAGGGCGCTGTCTCTAATGGTAGCATATTAGAATTGCGCATTGGGCAACAGAAAATTCGTAATTGCAAATTTAAAATCTGAAATCGGGTTGAATTTTCGCCTTCGGTGTGCTATAATATATAAGGCGTCTTTTGCCGATAGGATTCTAATGGTTAGGAGGAGAATACATGGCAGTCAGCTATAAGAAATTATGGAAATTATTAATTGATAAAAATATGAAGAAGAAGGACTTAAGAGCTGCCAGCGGGATCAGCACGACAAC
>DOWI01000102.1 GCA_003519645.1 Oscillospiraceae bacterium | reverse complement strand
ACCATCGGCAATATGAGTGAATACACACAGAATTTATATTGTGCGATTTTTGGACTCTGTAATTCCCAAGGATTCAACAGACTGGACTAGCTTTGTCCATGTTTTTATGCAATCATCTAAATGTAGTTTTCCTTTTTCAGTAATTCTATAATACTTTCTCGGCGGCCCAGCAGATATTTGATTGGTGTATTGTTCTGTATAACCTTCATCCAAGCTGCGCTTTAAAACAGCGTACACTGTTCTTTCAGGCAGAGGAGAAAATATATTTGATAGTGTATGAATGAGCTGATATCCATAGCTATCGTCCTTTAACAATACCCATAATAGGCACATTTCGACTATGCCTTTTTTCTCCATGACTGAATCCTCCACAACAATTGCGAAATAATGAGAATCAATGAAATAGCGGAACAAATTAATATAAAGTAAAAAACATAACTAATTGATGTTGCTATTGCCGCCTGACTCTCTACCTCGCTATTGACTTGTAGCAGTACAATCTCGAATCCGGTTAACATGCAAAACGATGTTGTGCTAATAAATGAGAAGATATAATAACTATGATTCCTAATGAAAATATAACACATTACAAATAGCGACAATGATACTATTTTGATGATTGTCATAATCGGAGCAAGCTCTATAACACTTGGATCAAACTGTATCATACAACTAATTAAGGCATTTGTCGATATTATACCTATCAGTATAGTAAGTGTGGCGGAAATGATAACTGCTGCTTTGCTGTCCTTTTGTTTTATTGTAACAAGATGGCCTCTCACGAAAGGTCTTAGCCCTACTAAAGGTATTAATATAGCCGTTGAGAAATCAAATACATAATTAGGGTTATAAGAGTCAAATAATACAACAAGAAAAAATATAAGTAGAAAAGAGCCATATAAGTATTTTTCCACATTGGGTGTTAATAAATTGCGTAAGCCTTGATTGTTTGCCCTAAAAGATTTCGCCACTTCAATAGGTGTTCCCATACTGTTTATGAGAAACTCCTCGCTTTTTCCCTCCAGCAAACCACTTAAAAAATAATCTTCAATATCCGTAATGATCTGTTGCGTATCCTTTGATGAATGATGCCACCATAAATGATATTGTAGTTGCGCAAGGTATGTTACGATTCCGTATGGTAAAGTATAGCAGTTAATAGCTTCCATATTAACACCTTCTGTTACTGTTAAAGTTATCTACAGCATAACATACTATAGTATTATTTGCAATAAAAAACATGGGCGAACCCGTGTTTTTATTGAGCCGAACGGCTGCTTCATCGAAAACCAGTTCCCCTGAACCGGAAGTTGGTTGCAAACTTATTAGCTGCTTGCCGAAGGAAAGGTCGTCCTTCCCAACAAAGAATACCGGAGGCTGTGATGCCTCCAGCGTTGTCATTTATCATCCCTATGTCCGATTTTTCGCTGCAAATCAATTAGATTACCCTCCAGCTCTAACAAGGTATCGGCAAAGATCACGTCGTCATCTGCTTGCTTTGTCTTGGTCTTGGCAGATCCCGGTGACTCCTCGCTTTCCCCGGGGATGAATAAGGCCGTTTGCTCTTGCACCGGTTCCGCCTCCTGCCCATACTTCCAGCCTATCACCGTTTGCTGGCCGGTACATTCAGGGTTAGGCCGAGGGATGCGCTTCCGATCGGCGGTAGGGGAAGCACCAATCGTAGGTGTTGCCGCCTTTGCCGCTATTTCCGCCTGCCGCTTTCGTTCCAACTCCGCTTCGGCTTCCCGCCATGCGGGTATATGCTCCACTACCCGGCAGGGCTTGAGCGCAGGGTATTCCGGCATTTCCTCCACGATAATCTTCCGCAGTCGGAGAGGGCGACGGCCGCGGATCAATATTAAACACTCCTTATTGTCCAGCTGCATGATTTCATCCGGCATCATAAGCAGGCGCTGTGTGGCACTGCGGGTAATGCTGTAGGGCCTGGTAGAGTTATACACCGGCGAAAAGAGTGGCTGCTGGGGCATCTGGTTGGAATCGGTGCGCACTGTGATCGTACCGCACCGCTTGGATATGTACTCTGCCGTCATGAGATCGTTGCAGCCCAAAAAGATCTGCCAGTCGCAGGCACCTACAATTTCCTCCCATTCCTTTTGGGGATACCGGCCGGAAAGCTGCGCCGCCCCCTGTACGATGATCTGAACGGCTACATTTCTGGAGCGTATGACGCTGATCACCTTCAAAAAGGAAGCCCCCAGATAGCCGATGTTGCAGAACTCTTCCAGACATACATTTACCTTGACTGGAAGCTGACCATTCGTACCATGATGCCGGGCATAATCGGTGAGGCGGAAAAACAAAAGGGAAAAGAACATGGAACTGAGGAATTCCAGAGAGCTGTCCTGGTCGGAGATCACGCAGTAGTAGATGCAGGGCCGCTGTCCGGGCATGGTGAGGTCGATGTCGTTGTATTTGGTGATGCAGTCTACCAGCTTGTTCTGGAACACGCCCAGACGGTTTCCCAACCCCATAACGATATTGGCCCTGTTCNNTAAATCAAAGGGTGCACGAGCTGGGTGCCCAGGCGGGAGGGCATCTATTTTTTCGGCAATTGCCGAAAACCGCTCGCTTGCCAGCATATTGTAGATGGCGCCGAGAGATCGCTTTTCAATGGGCAACAGTTTACCGTTTTGGTCGGTGGCGGAGCCCATGTAATAGAGTNNTCAAAAATTCTGCCGGTCCTTGGCGTTGGAGGTATTGGTAATTATGATTTCCGCCACCGTCCGCACCAAATCGGGGTCCCGCTCGATATCGTAGATGCAGTTAAAGCCATCGCTATTTTCGAGATCGAGGAGATTATATTGCCGGACAAGATATCCTTTGTCCCGAAAATACTGGGCGGTGGCCTCGTACAACTCTCCTTTACTGTCCACCAGCACCACACTCTCCCCACGCTGAGCCACCTTGATTAAAAAAGGCTTCACAAAGCCCCGACTTTTGCCTGCTCCGGTTGCACCCCAGATCAGGGTGTGGTCATTAAGCCCATGCAGCTGCTTCGGGCAAACGTATTCCATACACTGACTATTATCTTCTTCCTCACCTTCTCCCATTTTCCCAATATTGTACCGGTAAGCTCATCGGCTTTTCCGCGCAGCATGACCATATCAATCTGCTTATCCGTCATCCATCCGCTGCTGCCATGGGTGGCGTCGGGCAAAATGTCAAAGCCCCGGGAATCGCGAGTAAACTTGTAGCCGGACAACCAGCTATATCCCTTTT
>DOWI01000162.1 GCA_003519645.1 Oscillospiraceae bacterium | reverse complement strand
TCCATTATGCAGGTTTGTACATATCCGATGTAGCAAGGGGGTGTGTTTGACCATATAATGTCAACAAGGAAATAAAGTTTCCTTAGACTAAATATATTAATACTTATTTAGGGGAGTAAGATTTTATGAATGGAATATATTCTTTAAGTGACTTAAAGAATGGACAGATCGCAAAAGTAAGGAAGCTGCTGACAACCGGAAGTATGCGAAGAAGATTGCAGGATATCGGACTTATAGAAGGTACAGAAGTCGAGTGTGTACAGAAAAGTCCAAGCGGAGATCCCATTGCTTACTTAATTAGGGGTGCAGTCATCGCACTACGGTCGGAAGATTCATCCAAGGTTTTAGTATCATAACTTCAAACATGGGTTTGGATGAGTATTTGATAATAATATCTATAGTCCTTTCCGAGTTTTATGCCTGGAAAGGACATAGAATCTATATAGAAAATGGGCTACTCCAAGAAATAATGGAATTGTTTTTATTTATCAATGCTGCTCATCCTTAAATATATTCAACTTATAAGAGGTGGTTTATTTGGGCCTGACATATAATTCAATGGGCATAAAATCAGTTGATACCGGTTTGGTTATAAAGAAAATAATTCCTAATGATAAGGTGATCGCACTGGCGGGGAACCCAAATGTCGGTAAAAGCACGGTGTTTAATAATCTTACGGGACTAAATCAGCATACAGGGAATTGGCCCGGTAAAACGGTAACAAACGCACAGGGAATTTGCCGCTTTCATAACGAGAACTATGTGATGGTCGATATACCGGGTACCTATTCCTTAATGGCACATTCGGTGGAGGAGGAGATAGCAAGGGATTTTATCTGCTTTGGAAATCCTGATGCTGTAGTTGTAGTCTGTGATGCGACATGCCTTGAAAGAAACCTCAATCTTGTATTACAAACCATAGAAATAACAGAGAAAGTTGTGGTTTGCGTTAATCTTATGGATGAAGCCAGAAGAAAGAACATAACAATAAATTTGAACCTGCTATCAGCCAGACTTGGTGTCCCGGTCATCGGTACAACGGCTAGAAAAAAGAACAGTCTTGAAAAACTGATGCAGGCAGTCCATGATTTATTAAATAATTCGAAGGGAACAGAAACGGTTAAAATAGAGTATGTCCCGGACATAGAGAATGCCATTTCACAGCTTCAGCCCGTTCTTTTTCAAAAATACGGAAGTAAAATCAATTCACGATGGCTGGCAATCAGACTGTTGGATTTTGATGAAACATTGGCAAAATCACTTATTGATTATTTTGGCTGTGATATTTTATTAGATCAAGAGATAAAGCAGGCGGTTGAATCAGCAAAATGCATGTTATCCGAAAAAGGAATCAACAGTGAAGACCTACGCGACAAAATCGTTTCCGGTATAGTACATAACGCTGAAAGAATTTGTTCTGGTGCGGTGGTCTATCAAAAAAGAGATTATAATAGCAGCGACAGAAAAATTGATAAGCTACTGACAAGCAAGCGAACCGGAATCCCGGTCATGATACTGCTGCTTATGGGAATATTCTGGTTGACCATTTTCGGCGCGAATTATCCGTCTCAACTCTTATCAAGCGGATTATTCTGGATTCAGGACAAATTAACTGAGCTTTTTACATATGTCAGCGCGCCGGATTGGCTGCATGGAGTGATTGTGCTTGGGGTGTACCGAGTCGTTGCGTGGGTGGTTTCAGTTATGCTGCCGCCAATGGCGATTTTTTTTCCATTGTTTACGTTGCTGGAGGATTTGGGGTACCTACCCCGTGTTGCGTTTAATCTGGATAAATACTTCAAAAAGTGTTGTGCCTGCGGAAAGCAGGCGCTAACCATGTGCATGGGGTTCGGATGCAACGCAGCGGGAATTATCGGATGCAGGATCATTGATTCGCCGCGGGAGCGGCTGATTGCCATGCTGACCAATAATTTTGTGCCTTGTAATGGCAGGTTTCCGACACTAATCGCCATACTGACCATGTTCTTTGTGGGAACTGCCGGTGGGGTGTTTCGGTCTGTTTTGTCGGCGGCGTTGCTGACTCTTGTCATCCTGTTTGGGGTAGTTATGACGTTTGCGGTCTCCAGACTGCTTTCAAAAACAATACTAAAAGGAATACCGTCATCTTTTACGCTGGAATTGCCTCCTTATCGCAAACCGCAAATAGGCAAGGTAATCGTCCGTTCAGTATTTGACAGGACGCTGTTTGTACTTGGCAGGGCGGTNNAGCACCTGTGGGATTGTTTATCTGGATTATGGCCAACGTAACTACTGGAGATGGGACCTTGCTCGCACACTGCTCCGGCTTTCTTGATCCGTTCGCAAAGCTTCTCGGGATGGACGGTGTGATCCTGTTTGCCTTCATCCTCGGTATTCCTGCGAATGAAATTGTCGTGCCAATCATCATCATGGCATATATGGCATCAGGCAGTATAGTGGATTTTGAAAACTTGTCTTCACTGAAGGAGCTTTTGGTCAAGAATGACTGGACATGGATTACAGCGGTCAGCACTATGCTGTTTTCACTTTTGCATTGGCCTTGCTCCACGACTTGTTTGACAATTAAAAAAGAAACGCAGAGCTTGAGATGGACTGCAATTTCATTTGCGCTGCCTACTGTAATCGGAATCGTGGTTTGCTTTGTTTTTGCGAATATTGCAAAATTGTTTGTATGAGAAAACACGAACGAATCGGAACCATGTGAGGATTCTGATTCGTTCATGTTTTGCAGAAATGCGGATTAAAAATACAGGAGAAACACAAAATGCGTATTTTTGGAGAATAAATGAATTCGATTTAGAAAATAAATAAAATAATGTGTTGACAATCACGTAAAGTAATTATATACTTAAAACATAGTAAACAAATATGATAACTATGTAAGGAGAAATAAACATGGCACGTATTTATAAGAGCCTTATAGAACTAATCGGTGCGACACCGCTTCTTGAGCTATCTAATTTTGAGAAGAAGCTGGAGCTGAAAGCAACCGTGCTGGGTAAACTGGAGTATTTTAACCCCGCAGGAAGTGTGAAGGACCGTATTGCAAAAGCAATGATTGAGGATGCTGAGGCCAGAGGGGTGTTAAAGACCGGCAGTGTCATTGTTGAGCCGACTAGCGGGAATACCGGAATCGGGCTTGCATCTGTTGCAGCTGCCAAGGGGTACCGAATCATATTGACCATGCCCGAAACCATGAGTATTGAACGGCGCAATCTTCTGAAAGCTTATGGTGCCGAGCTGGTGCTGACCGAAGGCACAAAAGGTATGAAGGGCGCAATTGATAAGGCGGATGAGCTGGCAAAGGAGATACCAAATGCGTTTATTCCGGGTCAGTTTGAGAATCCAGCCAATCCAGCTGTTCATCGTGCCACAACGGGTCCTGAAATTTGGAACGACACCGACGGTAAGGTTGATATTTTGGTTGCAGGTATCGGCACAGGCGGTACCATTACGGGTGTAGGAGAGTATCTAAAATCGCAAAATCCCGATATCAGAGTTATAGCGGTCGAGCCGACCGATTCACCGGTATTGTCCGAGGGCAGAAGCGGTCCGCATAAAATTCAGGGAATCGGCGCGGGATTCGTGCCGGATGTCCTCAATACAAAGGTTTATGANNGCATTTGCCGCCGGGCGAGAGCTTTCCCATACCGAAGGGCTGCTTGTGGGTATTTCAGCAGGGGCTGCCGTATGGGCAGCGGCACAGGTTGCCAAACGTCCTGAAAACGCTGAAAAAACCATTGTAGTCATACTGCCTGACACCGGAGAGCGCTATCTTTCAACGCCGATGTTTGCCGTCTGATCATTTATTGTCTGAACCACCCTCAGCTGTAAGCTGAGGGTGGTTCAGATTTGTTCAATATATATCTTGTAATAATAATGATAAGCACATATAATATAAGGGCTATTTCATAATACATGTCGAAACGCATTCCTGTAGATACAGAACAAACTCTGCTCTTGCCTGAAAGGCTCTGCTAAGTCGTTTTTGTATGTGTTTGAGATAGCCTTATCGTTTTTAGTTAAAAGGAGAAACCTGGGATGCCAAAAATTCTGGTTGCGATGAGCGGAGGCGTGGACAGCTCGGTTGCGGCTGCGCTTCTTAAAGAACAAGGGCATGNNAGCTTTATGAAAATGAAGACATTGGCGTATGCAGTCAAAAAACCTGCTGTTCGCTTGCTGATGTTGAGGATGCCCGTCGGGTTGCTGCCAGAATGGGGTTTCGTCATGTTGTGTTCTCATATGCCGATGAATTCCGTCATGATGTGATATCTCGGTTCGCTTTAGAATATGCCGCCGGGCGCACGCCCAATCCATGTATTGACTGTAACCGGTTTATAAAATTCCCCCGCATGCTTTACCGTGCGCGGCTGCTGGGTATGGG
>DOWI01000213.1 GCA_003519645.1 Oscillospiraceae bacterium | reverse complement strand
GCTCAAAATACGGCCAATTTTCCGTAAGTATAATAGATATGTTTTTATCAGGATGATCGAGCAGAAGTCTGTCTTTGTACAGTAAATCGTCGAGCAAATCCTTTGTGAAACCTTTTACCCGCGATTGCAACGTCAGCTCCGCGTTTCTGCCGCAAATATCAATAGGGTCAAATTGGATACAACCAGTTTGACGGATAAAATTGAGAATACCTTGTTTCCCGGCGAATTTATACTCGCCGAGCAAACCTTGTTTTAGTAACATGAATTGCCGTGCCTGACGGCTGGTTAGAGTTATCATTGTTTGACTCCCAAGTNNGTGGGCGGCGTACATATCACACGTCCCAGAAGGCGGATAACCTTCGATGAAATCATAGCCGTCAGCCTCCGCGTCAGCGCAGATGCGTTCAAGCATCTTTGTAGCAATTCCTTTCCCACGCACATCCGGCGCGACAAGGAAGCAAACGGCAGACTTTACTTTTTTATCATCGTTCAATTCCCATAACTCTGATTTTACGTTTTGTTTTAGCGCGGTATAGCTTGTCTTGTCGTTCACGTTGCTCCAACCAACGACTTTACCATCCGAATACGCAAGGTATCCTTGTGATTTTCTATTCTGCGCAAATTGTATTGCCCGCTCACGCCAAGGATTTCTCCTTCCGTCATCTTCGGCGTCCCATGCGGATNNACATTGCGACCAGTCCGGATGGTCGGCAAAAGCTACATTATCAAAAAAATAGAGATAATCGTTAAGCAATTTGGGTGTGAAACGGCATATATCAATTTCCATGTTCAGAACTCCTTTTCCTTGATAGCGTTTTCAATATTTTATTCAGACATTATCATTCTCTCCGATAAAATCAATCTCATATTTAGTGCCATTATGGAACAAAATACCGTCCGTCAGACGAACACGCAGCAAGCAGGTATTCGGGTCGTTCTCATTGGTATGCCCGTTATCGTACCATTCCGCAAATGCTGCCCGCAGCTTTGACATGATCTCCGCATTTCTCCCGTCACGCACCCAACCGAGGTTTTCTCCTATACCATGCGCCGTGAACCATTCACCGGAAACGGCGACCACCGGGTTATTTTCTATGTGTTTCATTTTATTTGACAACGCATAGGTAACGGCGTAAAACGCACCGTCCTCGTAATAGCTGTTTACAATGCGAACGGCGGGGCGATTGCCGTTTATCGTTGCAAGGGAAAGTAGAGTGTCGTGACCGAACCGTTCGGTCATCAGAGATAAGGCTGGGTCGTTTTTCTTGCTCATATTATCAAATCCTCTCTTTGTGTATTTTCCAATCTATCTTGTTTATTGGTGTTTAACTATTATATTTTTTATCTCATCAACAATTTGCTCAACAGTTTTATTATCAGTATTGATAACATAATCGCCGGGATGAGGATTCATTCTTAGCCATTGAAATGATACTTCGTTATTGTCGCTGCGGCTTTTATGGCGTTCAACCAATGTTTCTTCGGTGCATTTTAATGTGAACGCTATAACTGTGTAATCCTTTGCGGTAATATCTTTCAGTATCGCCGCTCGAATATCTTCGCCTATCACTACCACAGAGGAAAAAATAACATAATCAAACTTTGAATTTAGGTAGGTGGACAGCGCAAAAGACATGGTTTTATCGCCGTTACGCAATCGCGGGTCGGCAATCGAAAAAGGATTGACACACCACGCCCAATCGCCGTCAAAATACCCGCTGTTTTCGTATGACTCAAAAAGTTTTTCTGCCACAGCGGTTTTCCCAACGCAGGGCGAACCTGTTATGATTATTAACTTTTGTTCTGTTTCTAATGCTGGATACACCTCAAAACCTCCTGTTTATTCGTTTATAATTTCGGCGCAAATATCGCCTTGAATCGTTTGATAATCTATAAAGATATTATAGCGTTCGGGCTTAAACATTAAAACGCACACCCCATCGTCATCCGGGCCGTTGAAATGGTCTGCCATNNATTTTGGTTTCTAAATCGGTAAGGATTTCGATTTTCCCCATTAAGGATATGCCCGAAAAACTTTTGTTTTCAAATAAATATACGCAAGCACGAGGGTCTTTTCTTATGCGGTTCGGTTTATTTGCGTTAATTCCCGTGCAGAAAGCAATCCATGTCAATCCAGCGGCTCTTGAAGCCGTAATCATTGAAGCGGATGGATAACCAAACTCATCTGTCAACGCCATAACCCAATCGAACGTAAGCCCCGATTCTCGCATATGTGCGGTACATTTATTGATTAAATCCTCGGCTTTTTTCAATAATTCTTTGCTCATAAAATGCTCCTCCTATTTTTGTGCAACGGCAATCTTGTNNAGGCGAACCAAAACGAATACGCTCCCCACGGTTGTCTTTCGGGTGGCGACACTACCTCAATTTCGGGAATTTCCCGCAGCAACCGCTCGTATTCCGCATCTAAATCCTCGACAAAGCATTGTAGCCAAATATTTTTATCCTTTGCCCGCGGGCCGCTCGCATCCGTTTGTTACCTCGCCCGGATCATAAACGGCAATACTGCCGAAACCGTAATGGCTTCCTTCGACAAACGGTTCTTCCCTAAAAACGATTTTGTAAAACTCCGCAAGACGGGGCGCATTGTCTGTTTCGATGCATATTCCNNGTTTTTCTCCTTTGCTGGCTTGTTTTAAAGATAGCAGATATTCCATCGCCTTTTTGTGACCTTCATGTCCGCTCGCAAAATGGAGGTAACTATCGCATGGGAAATCATTGCATTCGCCGCAATGATTTATCCCTTTTTCAACACAACAGTTTCGATAATGACAATCAACACAGATACCATGCTGATACAGAAACGCGTTGCTTCTCTCCAC
>DOWI01000398.1 GCA_003519645.1 Oscillospiraceae bacterium | reverse complement strand
ATGCCAAAACGAATATTGGATATCCTCTTTTGCGCCCAACTCTGCAAATAGGCTGAGGTTTTCACTTCGATTTTTATACCTTCTGGTGTCAACACGTCAAAAGCTCTCCAGCCTTCGCTAACACCATTGGCACAGTGCATCGCCAGAGAAACAATGTACTCGGCGAGTTTGCCACGCTCCGTATTTCCCATCAGGTCGGAGTATGCCCATCTCCAAAATTCTACAAGATGAGCGGAGCAGCAGCCGTTAAGGAAACACTCGTCACCATGCTTTTTTTCCACGGTCAGTGCCGGATATGGATATTCACAATTAGCCACGATGTTTCCTCCTTCTTGAAGCCTATTCCTCTGTTTGTGCATCCTCATTAAAGATTCTATCGAGTTCGGCATTAGATGTCACACCGCGCACCCTATTTCTAACGCTCAGTTTTCCCATATCCAAGCGATAGAAGTGATCTCGCTTGTCCGCGCCTTTTACCTTGCGGATTAATTGAATACGTCCGAAATGCTCTCCGTGCTTCTCTGCAAACTTGGCCAATCCGACGGCTTTTGGATAATTATCCTTACGGCTTGAGTCATGCGGTTCAAGTACATCAAAAACATATCCATGCGCATCAGCTCGGACAACAATCAGGTCAGGGAACATCGAAGTTACCACACCGTCCACTTCGTATGGAATTTCCAATGACCACCTTTTACGGTCAAGGTTGCGGAGCCATGCTACAGCACCCTTTTCATCCTTCATTTCTTCCCTGATAACACCAAGCTCCCAGTCATTCAGGCTTACCTTGAATTCACCACCATCAGAAGGGATGTAGAGGTGTTTTTCCAGAATTACAGCATCTTCGCCAATCAAAAAATCAATGGTTGGGGGCAGCTCCCAGTCAAGCGCAATTGGGGTCGTTGATGATAGAGCCAACTTTTTATAAGCATCTCTACGATCCTCTTTCAATTTTCGGAATGCTGTTTTATTCATGTCATATAATTCGTTGAACAGCTTGTCTGCAAACGATTCAAGACGCTCCATGGCTGCATTGTCGTTTGTCAACACAATAATTTCTGTTTTTACATCCTTAAAATCACGGACAGCGTGACGGACCCAATATTCCTTGTGCAAACCCTCGCCGAGCACTTTTCCCGCCCGTTCAAAGAGATTGTTGATATCAAATTCTGAGAGCTCCACAATTTCTGATATGTTGTCTGTCGTCCCTTCTGCGCCGCTGCCGTAATCTATGGTAAGCGTTCGCAGCGCCAAGCCTGTAACAGCTTTAGATATCTCCTCAAATTTGCCGCTTTTCTTCAATGCGGCTATTTCCGACTCAAACTCATCAAGTACCTTTTTCAGTGTGCTTTTTCTCGCTTCGGGCGCAATCATGTCTTGCGTTAGCGCACGGGCAAGCGCAATCAGTCTGCGGAGTGCGGGTTGTTTCCTTGCGGAATCTATGCGATAGGTAATTAAATTCATATCGCTAAATACATCGGCAAATGCAGGATCACGTTTCAGGGTGATAAGCTCCTTATGCGATCCGGTTTCAGCAGGAACAATTGCCTCGCTGTCGCGTAATGCCTGCTCCACCATTTTGACTGTATTTTCATCAAAAAAAGGAAGAAATAGACCTACATTGTTCAGTTCGGCATCAGACTCCACACGACGGGCAAGCGGGGTACGTATCATACGTCCGAGCAATTGGGCGATATAAGTATAATCGTTTGCGTGCCGGAACGACATCATTGTTTCGGCACGGGGGCAGTCCCAGCCAGTGGAAAGATTCATTTTAAAGAACACAACGAGAGCCTTTTCATCTTCTTCAATGCGGGAAGCATCCACCCTGCGTATATCCAGCCCATGCCTTTTAATGGTTTCATGTTTATCAAACGTATGAACAACTTCTCCGGCTTGAAGTCTGCGCCCGATAGCGTCTTCAAGTATAGAGATACAGGAATCCAAATCTGTTTGAGTGATTTCACGTTCATTTCCGTCCTCAACCTGAATGACAAGAACAGGACGGACCGGTTTCTTAATTTCCTCGCGGTCACAATAAGACTGCCACCGTTCACATTTCTTCTTCCAATTGGCAACCGCTTCCTTAAACATCGTCATATCGGCACCGATTGCAATGTCTGGGAAGTGAATAATAACTCTGTCTTTCAAAAGACCGGATTCTCGCACATCTTCCGGGGGAACGACAACTTTTTGTATAGTAGATGTTGTATCGGCCACAAGCTTTTGAAACCGTTGAGGTGTAGCGGTCACTCCGATAATAAGCGGCATAACAGGGAGAGTATCTTCTTTACTGCCCTTAACAAATTTCTGCATGATAGATTGCGCTTTGTTTTCGGCCTGTGAGGAAGTAAATGTTCCTCTGTGTGCTTCATCGATTACGACATAAAAGGACTTGGGCTGACGCTCCGCAGTATTTGCAATTGTTTCCCAAATCGTGTATTCACGCAAATTGGATTTTTGCGTGAGCAGCTTGTCCGAACCGAGCTTCTGTGTGTTCAGAAAATAGATGCCGCCGGGGGCAAAATACTCTGCATCGAAAGTCGAGTCAATTACCCGAATGTCCCTTGCGCGAAATTTTTCCGATTTGCTTT
>DOWI01000416.1 GCA_003519645.1 Oscillospiraceae bacterium | reverse complement strand
AAAAAAAGCCCGCCGTGCTCCACAGTTCTCAAAGAGATAATATCAAAGTTTACAGAAGCCCCGAAAACAAAGCGTTTTCACCCACAGGTACAATTATTGAACCGAGGGGGTAACCGGTACGAGGCAACAAGAAAAGCAGGAAGCTAGCCACAAATTCGGGGCTGGCTTCCTGCTTTTTATACTTCTAAGGCTATGAGATTCACGGCTGACAGCTTGCTGTTATGAACATGGCACACTGCATCATCGGTCAGAATANNACTTGAACATTTTGCGGTTAGTTTTGGCGAGCTGCTTGAATTCCTCGCGGCTCTCGAAGTAAGTGACGCAAATCATCTGAATTGAGCAGATCACATAAAATATAGCCTGCTTTTCTTCTGCGGTCAGCTTACCCTCGTTATCGTATCCGTGCAGAATCCCGCCGAGAACGTCAATCCATTTTGCATACGCTTCGATTTCAATATCGCCACTCTCGGATAGTATGCCGGTCGCGCAATAGCAGGCATCCCATAAGCGAAGGTTAACCTCGCTCAAATCGAAGTCTATGAACCCGCTAACCTCGCCACCCTCGAACAGGATATTGCTCGGATTGGGGTCACGGTGAATGAGCTGCTTTGGGAGCTTTTCATACAGCTTTCCAAAGGTATCGATATAATCCGTGAAGAATTCCTCATCGAGACCTATACTCCATTGCACGTTCTGCTGACGTACATTCGGCAGCGCCCATTCCGTTATGCTTTTATACAGATTGACTTCGTNNGTGACTTCATCCGGTACGACTTCGTTCTGCACATCCCTCAGCGCTTTATGGAGCTGTGCGATGCTTTTCCCGTATATTTTGCCAAAGTCGGTGCGGTTGTTACCGAACCTATCGGACTTGGGAAGCGGGTTGCCTTTGAGACCTTGCGTCAGAATGAAAAGCTCTTTGCCGTCCAGATACTCGGCGCCTGTTTTCGTCAGCACAGGAAGGGATGAGACAAAACCCTGTTTTGAGAGCGCTTTCGCAACCTTCAGGTTTTTCATGAGTTTTTCGCGGTCGTCCGTTTTGAGGATATAATCGGTGCCGACCGTCCAAACGCTGCCGGATACCTTCGCTCCATTCATGATGTAGATGTCACCTATCGGCAAGCCGCTTTCGATGTTCCAGTTTTCAAGGACTTTTCGCAAATCCTTTTCAGAATACATAATTGCCACCTCCGGTTTTTTAGGTTTGTGATGGTTATAAATCGAGAGATACTTTTTCGGAGAGCAGCCATACATCTTGGTAAATGCCTTATAAAACCCTGCATAGGTATCAAATCCATATTCCAACACGACATCAATGGCCTTTCGTCCATCAGCAATCTCGCTGAGCGCATGATCGAGCCGTCGCTTCAGGATATAGCTTGATACTGACGACTCCATCACCGATGAAAACAGGCGGTAATAATGAAATGTCGAGTAATTTGCCATCCTCGCCAGTTCTTCGGCTGTTATATCGGTCTTGAGATTCTGCTCGATGTAATCGAGACTGGATTTGATTATTTCGGGTATCTGCATGGCTTCCCTCCTCCGTACGGTGGCTTAAGTATACCGCATGAAGATTGTAATAACATTTCCTGTAGTGCTATGATAATAACGGCGCATTTTATCAAAAAGGCACCAATCTGCCGATTAGTGCCTTGCTTTGCTAACTGACTCTCTCACTTAGCGCACAAGCAAAACGGATGTCCCTCCGGGTCGGGCATGGTTACATAGTGATCGCCACCATATTGGGCGGCGGCTTTAGTCGCACCGTTCTTGACAGCGTCCTCTACTGCGGACAACAAATCGTCAACCTGAAAGTTAAAGTGCATCTGCTTCTGTTGTTTTCCGGATTCCTCTGGCCAAACTGGGGGAGCGTATTCATAATCGCATCCTATGAACAGTATCAATAAGCCGCCGTCGCTGACCACAGCCGGGCAACCGTAAGCCTCGCGCTTCTCCCAACCTGTAAGAGCTGCGTAAAAGTCTTGCGTCCGTGTGGGGTCTGCGCAGTCGATGGATAAGTCGCCAATGGTTATGTTGTTAATCATCTCCGTACCTCCACATCATTTAATCCCTCCGGCAAGTTCCCCGAACGCCATGTACTCTCGTTAATAATGAGCGGGTAGCAACTCGTTTTTGCAATGGTTACGCCATTCAAAATACCAATATGCGCGTACATGGGTTTGCTCCTCATTATTGGGACCCCATCCCATATACCGTGTGTTGGCAGGATTGCTCCCCCACGAGTGAACAGCGTCAAGATCATCCATCGAGAGTGGCCGAAGAATGAGTCGCTTAGTTTCAAGTTTGCCTGTGCTTTTATGGGTCATGTTATCTCTACTCATTAACCTCACCCCCGAACTCGAGGATAATAGCCTCTATTTCATCCGGCGACGGCAGCAACGAACGAATATCCTCCGGCAAGCTCTCGTAGAAGGAGTAAGTCGCTACACCGATTGGCTTATTGGTTGTTCTTAACGTATACTCGACCCTTGTACGGTTTTTGCTTTTACAGATGATTATACCGATTGAAGTGTTTTCATCCGGCAGTTTCACGGTTTCATCCAACGCAGTCAGATAAAACTGCATTTTCCCCGCATATTCCGGGATAAACTCACCGATTTTCAAATCAATCGCAATCAGGCAACGCAGACGGCGGTGATACAGGAGCAAGTCGATATAATAATCCTCGCCCGCAACATCAAGATGGTATTGGTTGGCGATGAAGCTGAAATCGCCGCCCATCTCGGACAGAAACGCCCGAATGTTGTTGATGATTCCCGCTTAAAGCTATGATTCGCTGTGTTCGATGCCCATCTCAATGAAATCAAAATTATAATCGTCCTTGACGGCGAGTTTGGCTTGGAGCCTGTATTTTTCAGGCACGGTTTCGTCAAAGTTGGTTTGATTGGTCAAATATTTAGCGAATGCTTGATTTTCGATATTGTTGATCAGCACATCCTTTGTCCAGCCAAAGCGTTTTGTCATTTTAATATAGAATTCACGTTCGAGTGGGTCTTTGCATTTCTGCATAATAATGATGTTTTTCGTCCAGCTGATTTCTGCAACCAATGGTGGCAGAATTAAGTGTGTCTGCCCATGGGTTAATTCTGCAACCGATGGTTGCAGTTTTGCATTTTGTGAATATTCAATATAAAAACTACGCATCAGCCAAAGGTTACGCGCCGAAAAAGCCGCAACTCCGGGGAATTCTTTTTGAAGCTCTTTTGACAAAACCTCAACGATTGATTTACCCCAGCCCTTTTCGCGCTGTTGATATTCGATTTCCTCACCGATTTCCCAATATAGCTGGATTAACTCGGCATTGACTTTTCTCATCGCCTCATACTGGCGTCGATAAATGAGTTCCTTGATTTCTTTTATAAAACTACCGTATTCAGTGATGCTTTTATCCATTACCGTGTGCCTCCTTCGGGGTTTGTGCGTTACAACATTCTCAATTAACGCATATGGGCGTAGGTTATGAGTTAAGTTTTCTATGATGACCAATGTAACTGACGAAACTATTCTTCCGTCAATCTCTAAAACAAGAATATGATAATTGTCATCGTTGGCAAATCGGCGAAGCATTTCACGCCACGTCGTCATATTCTGTTCTTCAGTCGGAGGGTATGACGTGAGATGATTGAAATACAAATCTTTCAATGCTTCTGCATCGCTTATAGCCACTT
The DNA here is from genome assembly GCA_003519645.1 of Oscillospiraceae bacterium. Next base: position 1,776 of record DOWI01000416.1, on the reverse strand, counting down.
TTCTTATGTTCACGCTCATTACGTCACCCGCACGACCTGACAAGACGACCTTTTTTCTTTNNGCTCGTTGGAAAACCATATGGATATCTCCAAAGCCTTGTGGTATCTTGTCTTGCTGAAGGGAGATGGTCAAATGAAGAAGCAAATTATCGCAGTAATTACCGTTGCCGCATGTGTCGCACTGTGTGCCTCCGTGTGGCTACGGAGCCCATTATCTACGGGAGCAGGATTTGCGTAAAATCGTCCTCGATAACCTGCGCAGGGTGACGCACTTTGCGCGGCAAAAGGAGCGGCTGTTCGCCGAGTACATCAACCAAAAGAAAAGAGTGGAGCTTCGTCAGGAAATCAATACCGTGCAGAAAGAGCTCGATACCATGCGGCGCAGAAACACGGAATTGACGGCACTCTTCAAACAGCTGTACGAGGATAACGTGCTTTAAATTCTTCAAGGCTATAATCTATATAGGTTTCATAACTAATTGATATATCGTTGTCGTTTTTATCTGAAAAACGTATACGTTGAACACGCCCGTCAGATGTTACAATGTTTTTGAAGGAGTAATTTCCCGGCAAATAATTAGGCACAGCTATGAAATTCCTATTATCTATGGTCTGCTGTATCATATTTTCGTTTGAATTTGATCCAACTATAAAAATGCTGTCATGTTCACCAATTCCAAGATTAACTCCATTTTTAATGCCGTATGCTATTGATAATTTCCCATTATTTAATTTATACAATTTAACATAGAAGCCCTCATGCAACTCTGGGTATAGCTTTTCAACAAATTCACCAGGCAGCATTTGATTGCCTTTTTCAAAGACCTCCCTCTCCACCTTAGAAAACATGCAGCCTCGTAATAATAAATGAAAAGCAGGCGATATATCATGAAACAGAAGCGGGAAGAAGGGTTCTTCATTTATATCTTGGGGATAATATGGATAAAAAATTATTAGTCTGTCTGCCCAAAGCATCAGTAAAGAAGAATTATTTAATATAGCCGATAGCCTTGTTTTTCATAATGTAGAAAACAACTTGCTTAACAAAGAAAATTATTTTAAGGAGATTAAAGATAAACGCCTTGTACGCATCTTTGATGAAGTGATTAACCGGGAAAAGGCTGGAGACAAAATGTTTGAAATATATGTATCAGGAGAAAAAGGTGATAAGGAAATTGTTAAATTTAGTAAAAACGATGCAGGACCGGGTGGATGGTGCATGGTTAATTACATGGGATTGTCGTATGAAGATGTAAAACAAAACATGAACTATCCTTTGGTTTTTGATAAGGAAAGCTTAGTCAAGTATAAGTTGGAAGGAGCAGCGGTTTCTTTCAGGCCATTTAATGAGGTTAAGAGAGTAAACTATGCATTGAGCCCTGATTCCGGTAATATCTATCAGTCAGCATTCGTTGAGGCGAGAGGACTTCCCATGGAATACAAGCGATACACAAAGCTTGACTATCTTATGATTCGATATTTTTCTGATGACGACACAAAAATTATAAGTGATGATAAAGGGCAGCATTATGCAATCAAACCATTTCAAAATAAAATTATTATTGAGACAGTAAAAGAAATTGAAAGCAGATATGTTTCATATACCATAAATTTACCGATTGAGTTATATGAGGATCTGGAATATGAGGATATCATAAATAATCTTGATATCATAGAATAATTGTTTTTTGCAGGAATTCATACAAATAACAGAAAGATACTATATAATTTGAAAAAAACATTGCATAAACTGCCAATATATGCAATGCTTTTTTC
>DOWI01000099.1 GCA_003519645.1 Oscillospiraceae bacterium | reverse complement strand
GTTGGATATTTGAAGGTTCGGATACCGTATCCCGTTCTTCTCGGTGTAACTCATTTCCACTACGGGCTTTTTCATGTTGACTGCTCCTTTCCATATTTACTATTTTAATAGTACGCTCAACTTCTTGCAATACGCTTTTGGAAATTGCCGTGACCGCGTTTCCGAGGGCGGCGATCAGAGGCAAGGTGTTATAATGGCTGACGGTCTGCATCCCGGTATCGGTGATGATTTCCTCATCCGTAAGCCCACAGCGTTTTCCAGCCAGATAGGACACACTGCTGGTAAGAAGGCTGATAAGCTGCGCTTCNNTGCGCGGATGGTTTTTAAATACCCGTCATAATTTTCCCCCGACGCTTCTGCCGCCAGCAAATAAATGATTTGCGGGAAAGACGTTCCGCTGAAACCGTGTGCGTAGGCGATACGCCGGACAATTTCATCCTTCATGGGGCTGTCAAGCTGCCAGTCGGTGATAGATACATGTTTTCCGTTGGTTTGCGATATGTCAAAGAGAAGGGTTATTGTCAGTTTAGCATTATCATATTCGCACACCGCAATTCCAGTGGCGTTTTCGTTGCGCTTTCTTCCGACACGTTCCCATTGCGCTTCATTTGCAAGAACAGTGACGGTTGAATCTTGCGCGTAAACAAGAAGTACATTATCAAAGCTGTGTTTATGCAAACGGGCCGCAAATTCAAGGTAGTCCTTCCAGTTTCCCTCGTTGCGCACAATGTACGGCGCGATGGTTTCATAGATGGTCTTTAAGCGTTCATCCTTACGCAAAATACACACCTCCTATTGAATTGTGCTTTTCACCCCCACTCGCGCAGGGTCCATTGCGATCATGTCCATGACCTCGCCTATGATTACGGAATTCTCCGTGAGATACTCATGCAAAACAGGGTCTATATGAAAGCAGAGCACCGTATACAGGTTGCCAGAGAACAGGATAACACGGTATCGTTTGCTGACAACGTTTTTGTCTACATAAATCGTATCCTCAAAATAGGAAACAGGCGAAACCTCGCATTTGTCATTATAGTGTTTGAAATATTCTGTCTTTTCCCGAACAGCCTTTTGAAAGGGTTCAGGGCAATCGGTCAATAAAATGATTGTTTTCACGCGCTTTCCTCCTTGCCGTCTTTTTGGGAGAAGTACAATGCCAACGCCTCGTCCACAACCTTTTCAATTTCGCTCGGTTTTGTGTCCTTGGGGAAATACTTGGAATATACCGTTGACTTAATTTTCACCGGAGGCGGCGTGGCACTTCTCGGCTTTTTGGTTTTCTCACCTGAAAGAATCTGCTCGACAAGTTCGGCGTTTAGGCATCCCGCATTTGCCCGTAGGAGTTCAGACTTTTGCGGATTTACCTTATATTCGCTTTCTGACAGCACCGATTCAATCATTTGTTGTTCATCTTTGGTCAAATAGGACAATTCAACCGAAACTGCAAGGGAGCATTCGCCGGTGTCTAACCTTCTTTTTAGGGGAACAATTAAAGAATCTGCTCTAATATAGTTTGCAACGGAACGGCCCGTTAAGGCGTATTCAGCACCTATTTTATCTCTGTTTTTCAACTTGTGGAAGTCACTTCCACAAGTTGAGTTTTCCTTGATGTTATGCGGATTTTCGAGCCTTTTTAACTCTGCGATAATATCGTTTCTTTTGCCTTGCGAGAACATTTTGGAATACCGCAGGGCAAGAACGGTTGCTTTCTCGGAGGGAAGCATGTCGGTAAACGAACGCTGGAGGACATTGGTTTCAACAACGTAAATCCACGCTTCCTCATCGGAGATATTATCCTTCACGATACAGGGGATCACCGTAAGCCCCGCGATCCGGGCGGCGTTCTGGCGGTTATGTCCCGCAAGCATTTCAAACTCATAGCCATCCGCGTCCTGTTCAACAGTTCGGACAATGACCGGGGTGAGGATACCGTTGGCTTTCATGCTGGCAACGAGATCGTCCAGCCGTTCGCCTTCATATAGGTGAAAAGGATGATTACGAAACTCACGGATCACATCGGGGGAGAGATTCCGCAGGATCACGGCATCCTCTGGCAGTTCGGAGTCCCCGGCCTTCGGCTGGGCTTGGGCTTGACTTTCGGCGTCCAGACGGAACAGATCGTCCATGGTTTTAATCATGGGATTGATTTTAGGCACTCTGAGCCACCTCCTTGGCAAAGTCCATGTACGCGACCCCGGCTGAATTCGTTTTGTCGTACTCCGCGACCGCCATACCGCAGCAATTGGCTTCGCCCACCTTGACCGTCATGGGAATTTGGCTGTCGAAGATACGCATACCGTTCCGGTAGGCGCTGTCCACCTGCGCGCTAATCTCCTTATACAGATTGGTGCGCTTGTCGCACATAGTCAGCAAAATCCCCCCAAACTGGATTTTCGGGTTGAGTCTGCGCCGGATTTTGAGGATGGTCTGTGTTAATTCCTGCAAGCCCATGACGGCAAGAAGTTGGGGATTGACGGGGATGATAACCTCGTCAGCGGCGGTCAGGGCGTTGATGGTCAGGGAACCGAGGGAGGGACAGGTATCCACGAGGATATAGTCGTAATCGTCCCTGACCGTTTCAAGCAGATTGGACAGAAGGCGTTCGCTACCCATTTCGATTCTGAGGTTGGCGTCTACCACCGATAGCTGAATGCTGGCGGGAATCAGATCGACATTGCCCATGTGCAGGATGTATTCCTCACCGGAGGGCAGCTCCGTTTCATTCAGCATATCGGTCATCAGGGTTGCCATGGTATGTTTCAGTTCGTTGGGGTTTTCTATGCCGAAGCAAGTGGTCAAATTAAACTGTGCGTCGAAGTCCACCGCCAAAACCCGTTTGCCAAGCTGCGCNNGCACATTTACGCTTATACCTCCTTCATTTCGTAGGTTTACCCTTAAAAAAGGGCATAAAAATAAGGACTAAATTAGCAATTCCCCTGATTTATCAGGAATTCTAACTTGTCCCTATTATATCTCAAGCATAATAGCCCCTGCACCAAAAATGTCTGCTTCCATATT
>DOWI01000289.1 GCA_003519645.1 Oscillospiraceae bacterium | reverse complement strand
GTTTCAAGGTCAGATTCATTATACCCGGCAATTTCAAAAGCTTTTTTCATAATACTAGGATTATGATTACGAACCGCACCAGACGACAACTCCACGCTATTGCAGACGACATCATACTGATATGCATATATCTCCAGAGGATTCTTTGTTTCCAGTGCTTCCATCCCCCCCTGTGGCATGGAAAACGGGTTATGGGTAAAGTCAATCTTATTTGTGTCAGGATTAAGTTCATACATGGGGAAATCCACAATAAAGCAGAATCGGAATGATTCTTTATCTATAAGCTCCAGTTTTCCGTCCAGCCAGTTCCTTATTTCACCAGCCAGACGATTTACAATATGTGCGGAATCACATATAAAGAAAAGCGTCTCCCCTTCCTTGATACTCAGCGTATCGATGAGCTCAATTTTCTGCTCATCCGTAAGGAATTTTTCGATTGGTCCCTTGAATGCTCCATCGTTTAGAGTAATATAGCCAAGACCCTTCATGCCTATGCTCATTGCAAATTTAAGCGATTCTTCAAAGAAGCTGCGGCTTTTCCCAACACAGTTAGCAACGATTCCACGCACCGGCTTATTTTTGAACATCGGAAATTCTACGCGAGAGAAGAATTCCGTAAGATCGCTAATCATAAGGGGGTTACGTAAATCAGGCTTGTCACTGCCATATTGTAAAAGCGCATCGGCATATGTGATGCGTTTGAACGGCGGAGGTGTAACAAATTTATCAGTAAATTTCATAAAAGTATCATAAAGCACCTGTTCAGCTACCTTTAAAACATCCTCCTGCTCTGCAAAGGACATTTCAAAGTCAAGCTGGTAAAACTCGCCTGGGGATCTATCTTGCCTTGCATCCTCATCACGGAAGCAAGGTGCTATCTGAAAGTATTTATCGAACCCAGAAACCATGAGAAGCTGCTTGAACTGCTGTGGTGCTTGCGGTAAGGCATAAAATTTGCCCTTATGCTTACGGCTCGGGACAAGATAATCCCTTGCACCCTCTGGAGATGAAGCTGTGAGAATAGGCGTCTGTATCTCAATGAAGCCCAGCTCTTCCATCTTTCGGCGTAAGAAGCTTATGATTTTCGAACGCAATACAATATTTTCATGAATCTTCGGATTTCTAAGGTCAAGAAAACGGTATTTCAGACGTACATCCTCACGCGTGGATTGAGAATTTGAAATCTCAAATGGGAGCATGTTTTTACACGGTCCAAGCAGGGTCATCTCTTCAACATGAACTTCTACAAGGCCTGTATCCAGTTTTTGGTTTATAGTATCATCATCGCGCTTAAGCACATTTCCTGTTACTGAAATAACCGCTTCACGATTAATTCCGCGTAGCATAGTTTCATCATGGAATACCACCTGCGTAACGCCGCTGTGGTCACGCAAATCTATAAACTTAACGCTTCCGTGGTCGCGGATGGTGTCAACCCATCCTGAAAGGCAAACCCTTTGCCCAATGTGATTAGTTCTCAATTCATTACATAAATGTGTTCTTAACATTTCAATTCCTCCAAGTTCCTTCAAAAAAATCTTTGCATATAAAACTTACAAAATAAATCTTTGCATATAAATGCATACAAAAAATCCCGGAAATTATATTGAATAATCTCCGGGACGACTTTTCCTTAATCGAATATCTAAAACTATACGTTAAAACATTCTAAGCAAATATTCGGAAAACCCGCGGTGCCACCCGTGTTGACGTAGCTGAGCCACGCCCTCTTTATATTTAATTTCCAGTAAACCAGAGTGTTGCCGATTCTGCTACTCATCCTCTTTGCGCTTTCAGCCGATGACGCAAATTCTCTGTCGGACTTTCCATACAGACCGAGTCTCTTTGCTAAGTATATTTGAATGAAAAATAATTGTCAAGGGTATGAATCGTCAATTTTATCTCCGGTTTTCATACTCGATTTGTAAATTTTGCAGGATATCCCTACCAAATAGNNAAGCTTCAGATCATCAACCGACTGCCGAGGTTTTGCCAACGACATAGATGCGGTCAGCTTGTTACAACTCGCGTTCAAGAAACTTTATTTGATTCCGAGAATGACTCGGCAGAACCTGTTCCAGTTCTTTAAATGGTTCCTTTCTTGGCGTTCCTACGAGATAGCAGTCATCCGCCCCCTTCACTTACATAAGAGGTTATTTGGACTTCAGATTCGCCTTCCAATCGGGGTAATTGACGCTCATACAGCGTGAACCAGATAAACATCGTAACACCGCGAAGTATTGCTGAAACTGTGATACCCATCCACAACCCGTTCAATCCCATCCTCTGAGCCAACAACCAACAGAGAATCGGACGGATACTGTTTGATGCAATACTGCATAGGCTTGGCGGCAATGTTCGGCCCATACCCCTAAAAGTACCGGCACATGCGCCTTCAAGCGCCATAAAGAGCTGGCACCCTGCCAGAATGCGTAGGTATGTAGCCCCCATGTCCAGAATCTCGACAGGTTCCCGCAGGAAGAGTGAGAAAAAGTATCGCCCGCCAAATAACAAAAATATTGTCACCAGCCCTTCCCAAATCAACAAAGAAACAAGCGAAATGTGATAGCCCCGCCTTATGCGTTCCCACTTACGCGCACCGTAGTTTTGACCGACAAAAGCCGTGACAGCAGAAGAAAATCCTCCACCAATCAACCATGATAACGATTCGATTTGGCTCCCTACACGCTGCACCGCTACTGCAGTTTCGCCATACCATGCTGATACCATCCCGGTAACCACCATCGCAAGTGCTGTAAAAGCCCCGCTCTCTGCTGTTACCGGCAGGCTCCAACGCATAATTTGCCGTGTTCTGGCAGGGTCTATG
>DOWI01000453.1 GCA_003519645.1 Oscillospiraceae bacterium | reverse complement strand
GCAATGAAGGACATATCGTAGGAAATCATACATACCATCACCCCGATATGTCAAAAATTGCAGATAAAGACGGTTTTCAAAAAGAGCTGCAGTCGTTTGAATCGCTTTATAAACAAATAACCGGCAAGGATATGCCAAAGTATTATCGTCCGCCACAGGGAAAATACAGTGAAAGTAATTTAAAGATGGCAAAGGAGCTTGGATATCATACATTTTTCTGGAGTCTTGCGTATGTAGACTGGTATACCGATAATCAGCCGACACGTGATGAAGCATTTAAAAAATTGCTGCCGCGTATTCACCCGGGTGCCATCGTATTATTGCATAGCACTTCAAGGACTAATGCTGAAATACTTGATGAGCTGCTTACAAAATGGAAATCTGAAGGCTATGGATTCGGAACATTGAATGAGCTTATCCAATAATAAATCACTCAAATTTAAAACTGGTTGTGTGGGCACACAACCAGTTTTTTGTAGGTCATATTACATGATAGTAAACACTGAAAAAATGTGTCAACGCACCCGCCAGTACAAAGAAATGCCATGTCATGTGCATATAAGGTGTTTTCAGCCGATAGAACAATAACCCGCTTGTATAAAATATCCCACCCAGCATCAGTAGTAAAAGTCCGTTTACCGACAAAGAACGGCTAAGTGGAACAATGGCGGTAAGGATGCACCAGCCGCTTGCGATATAACAGCACATGGAAATTTTTTTAAATCTTTCAACACTGATGAGATTGAGTAAAATTCCGAATATTGCAATCGACCACACGATACCGAATAGAATCCAGCCGACTGTTCCTCTAAGTGTAATAAGGGTGAACGGCGTATATGTGCCGGCAATGAGTATGAATATGGAGGAGTGATCCAGAGATCGAAGTATTTTTTTTGCTCGAACGTTTGTAATTCCATGATAAAGAGAAGACATACTAAATAGTATCAACATGGATATCCCATAAATTAAAACTGCTGCTGTTTCCCAAGGCCTACCTTCTGTCAGGTTAATCAGCATGATAATTCCCCAGACAGAAATTACTGCAGCAAGCCCATGGGTTAGACAGTTACCAATCTCTTCGCTCAGGGTGTAAAGTGAATTTCTTTGCTGTATGCTTGTGTTCATGTAAGATCTTCCTTCCTTAATACTTTATCATACAATAACAAATAAACAGTACATAGTTTTATGAACCATATAAAGTATAGCACTAAACTACGTAGAATACAATACTCAACTTAGATTTGTATTGATGTATAGTCTCAACTGGTAGTTGAGACTATTCTGTGCCAAATGTCCTTTCTTATTCAATAAAAGCCGTATGGCTGCGAGTTTTCACAGCCATACGGCTTTGGTATCATTGTTGCATGGCAAGAGCAAGGACACATTTGTGTCACTTGCTCTTGCTATATTTTGTTTTTTAGACTGTAAGGTAGAACTTGCCTTACGGGCATACTTGGAGATTCTAAAATATAAATATAATTGATAGGTGGAGTAGTAGCAACGGATACAGGACTTCAGATGCTTACAGCCGGCATAGTTCAGTTACTACCGTATGGAAGAGTCCGCAGATTTGTCTAAATTAATATTTATGCTATCAATTTTAGCCATCCACGCAGATACACTTGCATCAGACGGCATTCGCCAATCACCGCGGGGCGAAAGTGCCACACTGCCCACTCTCGGACCGTCCGGCAAGCATGACCGCTTGAATTGCTGCGAAAAAAAACGGCGGCAAAAAACCTTCAGCCACTTTAAAATTTCATCCTTCGGATACCCACCCTTAAAGGCGTAATCCGCCAAACGAAATATTTTGGAAGGCGAATCGCCGAAGCGAACAAAATGATACAAAAAGAAATCATGGAGTTCATAAGGACCGNNAAATATCACCGTTTTCAGGCGGCAGCAGCTCGGGACTGACAGGTGTGTCCAGAATGTAGGTTAAGGAAGAACCGAGAGAACCGCCTAATCTTTTGGCTTGGTATGAAACGATAGATCGAACCAACGTTTTTGGAACAGATGCGTTTACGCCATACATTGATATATGGTCACCGTTGTATGTTGCCCAGCCAAGTGCAAGCTCGGACAGGTCACCTGTACCGATTACAAGTCCGTTTATAAGGTTTGCAATATCCATTAGCACCTGTGTACGTTCACGAGCTTGAGCGTTTTCGTAGGTAATGTCATGTTTGCCATCGTGTTCTATATCACGCAAATGTTGTGTGACGGACTTTGTTATATCAATTTCGTGCAGTGTTGCGCCGCATGCTTTGGCAAGTGTCCGCGCGTTATTCAATGTTCGGCTGGTAGTACCGAAACAGGGCATTGTTACGGCGTGAATATCGCTTCGCGGTTTGCCCATCCAGTCGTAAGCTCTGATAATGACCAGTAAAGCAAGTGCAGAATCAAGACCGCCGGACAGTCCGACTACTGCCTTTGTGTCAGTGTGTGTCAGCCGCTTTATCAGTCCGGTAGACTGAATGTTTAGAATTTCCTCGCAGCAGCTTTTTTGAGCGTTGATATCCGATGGAATAAAGGGGGTGGAGCTGATATTACGTGTAAGCGTTAGACCCTTTTTAGGCATATCAAATNNCATGGAACCGCCGCCGAAAAAGGTTGAGATGCGACGGCGGTCAAACATAAGATGTGAAAGATCAATTTCGGATGAAATCATATCGGTTGAATAACGCCTGCTTTCGGCGAGCATGATCCCGTTTTCAGCGATCATATTATGACCGGAGAAAACAACGTCGGTTGTTGACTCGCCTTCTCCGGCGTCGGCAACTATATATGCACAAGTCAGTCGTGCCGACTGGGTTTTGACCAATTGACGGCGATATCCGGGTTTGCCGATCCCTTCGGTGCTAGCGGAAAGATTTGCAATGACGGTAGCACCTGCTCCAGCAAGACCCTNNTAAGCTGCCCACAAGTCTTCACAGATTTCCACACCAATACAAAAATCAGGAAGGTTGCGACAGACAAACAACTGATTTCGGCTTAATACGGTATCCTGTCCTGCATATCGGATTAATAGCTCTTTATCGGAGGCGGGAGTAAAATATCTCATTTCGTAGAATTCGGCGTGATTCGGCAGGAATGACTTTGGAACAAGCCCCAAAAGCTTACCGCGCTGACAAACCGCGCCACAGTTATAGATAGAAGAACCTACCGCAACTGGAACCCCCAACAAAAGGACTGTGTCAAGGTCAGCGGTTTGTTCAAGAATACGTGTAACAGCATGTTCGGCAGCTCGAAGAAGTGTAGGCTGTAACATGAGATCACCGCAAGTGTATCCCACCACGCATAGTTCGGGAAATACTAGTAAAGCGGTGTCAGCGGGGGCAGATTTTATGAGTTTCAGTATCTGTTCCATGTTATAGCTGCAATCGGCAACTATAATTTTCGGCGTTGCTGCCGCTGCACGAATAAATCCATCATTCATTAAAGAATCATTTCCTTTCTTTCGGGATTTACAATACAAGCATAAATCCTTAGATTGAAAGCTGTGACTTGTCTGCGTTTTCAAATGCAGTATAACACGAATACTGAATTATGCAAACAGGTAACGCCTGATAAAGTATTGTAAAGGTGAAAGGGTGCTGCGCAGTCGGTTTTCAAGTATATCGTGAACCTCTGCGATCCGTTTCAATTCGAGATCTGACGGCGGAATTCTACCATATCTCCAGTTCATAACAGTATGAAATGTATTAATCAATCGGTCTCCGCCGCCTGACTTGGGCTCCGTATTTTCATCATTTAAAACCATGCGTACACGTTCGCCGTGCTGGAGTATGGTTTCTCCTGTATCAGGAGATAGTCGTAGGATGTTAAGCTGCCGCAGCAGATCATTATAATAATAATCGATGCATGCCGAGTTATGACCGAACCTCGCTTTGACTGTATCAAGCTTATATGCGTTACGCAACCGCAGAACACGCAGGATTACTGCTGCAATCCCCAGAAAAACCAGTATAATCGGGATAAGGACAAGCCAAAGGATTGAATCGCCCAAGGATTTTNNTGGGTGATGTCCTCGCTGGCTTTGACAATGACTTTACGTTTGGGGTCGTGGTTGTAGTAGCTTTTGTTTTACCGCCTTGGTAAGCTGTAGTTTCTTCCGAGTTTTCTACAGTTGTCTGTGGAAGCAGATTTGTTGCTTGAATTGCGACAGGCGGGGTATAACTCGATCCCGAGGTAGGATCAAAGGTAACCCATCCAACGCCGCGGATATAACACTCAACCCATGCGTGGGCATTGTCTGTATATGCAGCATAGCTCCGCCCATCCGGAACCAGTCCGTAACCGATTACAAATCGTGAAGGGACATCCAGCGTCCGCGCCATAACCGCCATTGCTGATGCGTAGTAAGTGCAGTAGCCTTGACCGGTTTTTAAAAAATATGCAACAAAGTCTTCTCCGGCCGGTACGTCTCCCGGCTTTAAAGTATACTTAAAATTTGATTGCAGGTAACGTTCGATCTTGATCATTTTTTCATATGCAGATGTATTACTTCCTGAAACTTTTGCAGCTGTACGATACACCGATTCCGGAATATTTTCAGGGAGCTGTAAATATTTTTTTGCAATTGAATCATATTGAAAGTCGTAGGATGAACTGTTTTTTTGTGAACTTTGATTTTCAATTTGATTTATCCTGTAATCCAAATTTTTGCCACGGTGGTTAAAAAATGTTGATATAAAGCTGTATTTGAAGCGTGTGGGCATACGTTTTACTGAATACAGTTCTGAGTTGTCCCTGAAATAAAAAGTATGGTTCCTGCTTTGTGCCAATAGCCTTGAAACCCTGCCGGATGAATATAAGGCATAACCACCGTATACCATTGAAACCCTCGTTTGGGTTTCCGGCATAATATCCCATAATGGATTGACACCTTCTTGTTTTAAAGGAAGGTTCAAACAAAATGCATCTGCCAGCTCTTTTGAAAAGCTGTCGAATTGAAACGCAGCTGCGCTGTCTTCCTTCCAACCTGCACCTGTATAGTGACCGTATATCTTTCCTTTCATGGGTGCCGGCTGTTTTGTCTCGACTATCAAAACCAGCTTGTGATCCAGTTCTATATCTCCGCCCAGCTTATCATGATTTGGCTGTAGCCCTAAAGAGTTCAAATTAAACGGAGTTTGGCTTAATTCAGATTGAGAATCCTTTATTCGGTTATAAATTTCAGCGAGCTGCGGATTCTTCCATCCTGTGGTATCAACAGGTACAATCTGAAAGGCCATTAGAGTGGACAGGATGCAAATGGCCATACCAGCGGCAACCGTCCGTTTTTTTGAAACAAAAACCTCATCAAGGCGAACAATAAGACTGCTATGGAATCCCCTTGCAAGCATCGGAACAGAGCCTGATACAATCAGTGCAAGAGCACCAAGATTTTCACAAAACCCATTTACGTATATTACAGTAAACAATACGCCTGTTAATACTGCAAAAAGGTAGAATGAATGAATACATCTTACAAGAAAGAAAACCGAAATGCAGACAGAAATGGTAATAATCCAGAGAACCAGTGTAACGTTTGACGGTGTATTGTATTGAGAAGATGATGGAAATAAATGAATCCACCAGTTCGCAAAGCCATAAATATAATCCCAAAAAGAGCCCCGACCATGGACAATCGTCACGGCAACGAAGACGATATAAGCAAATACAAATAAGAAAAGGGCGGTAGACCACCAGCGGCGAGTCACAAGAGCAGTAACCCCGATGACAATGGTTGAACGCAGCAGGATATAGATGAGAGGATTATCAAAGCGGAACAGCTGGCGCAAAGCCAGCAGGACACCGAGCGAAATAAGCAGGGAGCATATCGAGTCAGTTAAAACATCATCCTTTGCATACTTTTTCCTCAGTTTACGAACAGGCTGCGTTTTTATGATGCTCATATGCTTTCCCCCAGTCTTTCGGGTATGTTCTGAGAGTGCGCGATTGCGATAAGATTTACGCCGTTGTATGCAGCGTCACAAGCGCTGGCAGGTTGGGTTGCATCGGGATAAATAATTGATACATTACATTGCATTGAAGTCAGACGTGATAATGAATCAATTAGATTTGAAGAAGGCGTGGGCGTGATAACATAAAAGAAACTGAAATAATAAATATCATTCAGAAGATTATGAATTGTTGTCTCAATTGATTCATTTGTCCCAAATTCTGTTGTTGCCAGAAGTTTATTTGCAAGGCTGAATTCATTTTTTGTATATATAATTGCTCCACTGAAATCACCGGAGGGACAAATCCGAACGGTATGACCGCCGTCGGAAAAAAAGGAAGTTAGGGAAGCCGCGCATTCAGCAGCCATATCTGCATAATTCAAAGTCTCAAATAGATTATCCGACATTTCATTGGTGTCAATGACGATCCCGACCATACGGTCCACCGACATCTCATATTTTCTGGTATGAAGCTTTTGAGTACGCATCGAAAGCTTCCAATGTATTCTTTTAAGCGGATCTCCGTCACGATACAGACGTGTATCGGTAAAGTTGTCTCCACTATCGGATATGATGGAATTATATTCGTTGTAATCCATGGTGGGTGTTGGTGGGGGAGGTGTACCCGGAATATCATAAACGCGGGGGTAAACCGTAACCGATGCAAAGGCATGTGACAGCTTACGCTTGGATATGGTAAGGGAGAAAAAACCAAAAACATCACAGCTATGCGCCGACTCTATACCGAATGTCCATAATCCTCGATGTGAACAAAGAGACCGGTAAAACAGTGACTTATGATTCTTTCCCCAAAATAGAGCGGCACATTGCCTCCTGTTATTGGTGGGATATATAAGTTTGATTCGAACAATCACAGGCAGAATGACTGTACCGGAAAAGTACAGTCCAAATGGCGCTGTATCGCCGCGGACAACAATGTTGTCCGGCAGAATATATTTAACTTGCATCGCAAAAACGCCCGCAGTGGCCGAAATTAGAGCGAACCCAAAAACGATACCAAGACAGAAAACAACCAGAAATATTTCGCTGAGGCCGGTGGCAAGAGCCAGAAGTAGCAGCAGCGCAAAGACAATCAAACAACAGATCCCGCGCTTGGTCATCTTGCCGCAGGAATTTTGGTGGAGTGGAGTATTGAGGCAATAACCGACTGAGACGACTGCTGTCCTGACTTGTCCTTTAAAATCAGGCGGTGGCACAAAACAGGATCAGCCATGCGCTGAACATCATCCGGCAAGACAAATGTGCGCCCGTCCAGCATGGCACATGCCTTTGAGGCAAGCATGAGGGCAATGGAACCGCGGGGGCTGATCCCGATTCTGATCCCCTGCATGGATCTCGTGGCCTCAGATATGGCAGTTATATAATCCATTACAGCACGGGAGCATTTGATTGTCTCCAACTCCTGCTGCATATTCAGCACGTCCCGTGCAGTCACAACCGGTGATAAGGTTTCGGATATGCGGCGGGTACGATGATTTGTGAGTATCTGAACCTCCTCCTCATGAGAAGGATATCCGATTGATATGCACATGATAAAGCGGTCAAGCTGGGCTTCAGGCAGCGGATAAGTGCCTGCCATATCAACTGGGTTCTGCGTGGCAAGCACCATAAACGGGCGGGGTGCATCGTAGGTCTTACCGTCAACCGTGACCTGATTTTCCTGCATGACTTCGAGAAGTGCAGACTGCGTTTTGGGACTGGTGCGGTTGATTTCGTCCGCAAGAATGATCTGATGCATAATGGAGCCCGGATGAAACTCCTGCTCGCCTGTTTTAAGATTGAACATATTAAAACCCGTAATATCTGAAGGCAGAACATCGGGTGTGAACTGAATTCTCCTGAATGAGCAACCCAGAGAAGCGGCAAGTGCCGACACCAAGGTTGTTTTACCAGTGCCGGGAATGTCCTCAATCAGTACATGGCCCGAACATAAAAGAGAGATCAAAAGGTGATCGATAACATTATCTTTGCCGATTATGACTTTTCGGATATTATTGCGTATACGGTTAAGAAGTTCTGTGGGATGCATGTTCATTTTCCTGCCTTTCAATATGCCGGAGCCATTAATTTGAAACATACAGCAATACCGCCAATAATTACTATTATACATTCAGCTCAAATGCTTGTCCATACATTTGGGATTACAGTTCTGTAATTGTGCAATTCGTGCAATTCTATTCGGATTCCTGAATTCAGCCCAAACTTGAAAATATTTCAAGACAAAATAGAGGATTCACTCGTCCACTTGTATTTATTATAGATTTCCAGTATAATACTAAAACAATAAAGATTATTTACAGTAAGTCATATTTTAAGTCATATTTTTTAATTGCTGGGAGTTTTATTATGCTGTACTATATGATCAATAATTGGGATTCACTCGATTTAATAGGTCTCATTCTGGTGTTTTTTGCATATGCCATGGTTATTCTCGTAGCCCTGCCAATTCACGAATTTTCGCATGCTTATGTCGCGGATCGCATGGGTGACCAAACCGCACGCTGGAACGGTCGATTAACCTTAAATCCGTTTGCACATCTTGATGTAATAGGAACAGCATTAATTTTTTTGATTGGGTTTGGCTATGCAAAGCCTGTTCCAGTCAACCCGCGTAATTTTCGAGATTATAAAAAAGGAACTATATTGACATCCTTTGCCGGCCCGTTATCAAATTTCATCCTAGGCTTTTTATCCCTGTTAATATTTCGTTTAATATTATTTGCTTCTTCTTCAGATATGTTTTATTATTTTCTATCATTATTTATAGTAAACTTTGCTTATACCAATATTATTCTTGCAGTTTTTAATCTTATGCCTGTGCCACCCCTTGACGGCTATCGGATCGCTTCCAGCTTTCTACCTCCAAGATGGGTGTTCTTTATTGAGCGCTATCAATGGTATATTACAATCGCCTTTTTCGTTTTAGTTGTTTCCGACAGATTCGGAGGCGTTCTTACCAGAATTGCAAATCCGATTTACAATTTATTTTTCAGAATTCTTGGATTATAAGTAGATTCCAGTTTATCAGGAGAAATTATGGAAACAATATCCTATAAAATTCCCGGATTCGAGGGGCCTCTCGATTTGCTTTTGCATCTTGTTCAAAAGCACAAATTAAATATTTTGGATATCCCGATTGCAGAGCTGCTTGAGCAATATATGCGGACGATAGAAGAATGGAAAAGCATCAATCTTGAGGTTGCTGCCGAATTTCTGGAAATGGCTGCACGACTTGTTCATATTAAGACCGCGATGCTTCTTCCGAAGCATGATGAAGCTGAAGAAATGCGCCGCGAGCTCAGTGGCGAGCTTATGGAATACCAGCTTTGTCTGGAGGCTGCTGGCCGTCTCGCAGGACAAAATGTGGGAGGTAGCCTATTTGTGCGAAACCCGGCTGAAATTGAACCGGATCGCACATACCGCCGCATTCACCCTCCGGAAACCATTTTGAATGCTTATCTTGCTGCTGCAGGAAGGGGGAAACGCCGTTTGCCACCGCCTGCTAAGGCATTCAGCGGAATTGTTTCAAGGCGGATTGTCTCGGTATCTTCAAAAATTATCTTTGTTCTGCGCCGTCTTTATAAAAATAAAAAAATGCGATATTTCAATCTGTTTGAAAAGGCAGAAAGCAGGTCCGAATTGGTTGCTACGTTCTTGGCTCTTCTGGAACTTGTCAAGGCTTGCCGTATCGGGGTTGAAGGTGAAGGCGAAAACCGGAATGTCTATATGATTGAGGGTACAGGCAGAAAGAAGGAAAATAATCTCCTGATTACTGAAAGGCGTGAAACCTGATGGAAATAAAGCAATATCAGGCAATTATTGAAGCTGTACTGTTTGCTAGCGGCGAACCGGTTGAAATCTCCCGTCTGGCGGAGGTTTTGGAGATAGATTATGATACGGTGGAACGTTTAACAGATGATTTGATGCAGGATATCAATACAAGAACAGGCGGTCTAATGATACTGCGTCTTGCCGACAGCTTTCAAATGTGTACCAAGTCAGCCTATGCGGAATATATTCGAAAGGCGTTGGATATTAGGAAAAATACACCTTTATCACAGGCGGCTATGGAAGTTTTAGCGATTGCTGCATACAATCAACCTGTTACTCGCGCTTTTATTGACCAAGTACGTGGTGTGGACTGCAGTGCGGTTGTACAGGGGCTAGTTGCAAAAAATCTAATCGAAGAAAAGGGACGGTTGGAACTGCCCGGACGCCCGCTGTTATATGGAACAACAGTCGATTTTCTTAGATGTTTTGGTGTGTCCTCACTGGATGAATTGCCTCCCCTTCCTCAAAAGGATGAAGAGTCTGAAATGCAGGAAACTACTTTGGATGAAGTAATAGAAGATTCAATAGCCTCCTCGGTTTGATCCTGCTCTACCTTGGGTGAATTAAATNNATAATTCCCCTCTGCTATGAAGTGGGTGAGAAATAATTGGCAATATCCAGGAAAGTGCAAAAGAAATACTCGCTGTACTATAAATGGAATGGGGGGGATGCAGGTTGTTAATTTTGCAGATAACTCTTGGAGTTATCGTGCTCTTGCTACTAATTTTATTGCTACCTGTTCATCTCCATGTATTTTACCATGAGAAATTAGTCATTCGAGCAGGTGTATTGTTCATTAACTTTACATTATATCCCAGACCGCCTATATCTGAAAAGAGGAAACAAAAAAAGGCTAAAAAGGAAAAACGAAAACAGGCCAAGGAAAAAGAGGAACTGTCCCGAGCCGAGGAGATGCTACGCAGTGAGGGTGTATTGGCTGTTGTTCATTATTATATTGAAATGACACGTCTCATCGGAACTGCTTTAAAAAGATTGGTCAGAACCATTACTGTGGATAAGCTTATCCTGAATTTAATTGTAGCTTCGGATGATGCTTCGGACACTGCTGTGAATTACGGAAGAGTGTGTTCTGTGATTTATCCGGCGCAGGCTCTAATAGAAAGTATCGTGCGGGTAAAAAAGAGAGACATAAACATCAAACCGGATTTTTTGCTCGAAAAAGGGAATGTGAACGGAGAAATCAGGCTTCATGTTTTACCAGTCAGGGTTTTATGGGCATTGCTGATGTTTTTTATAGGCTATATTGGAAATACTACATCAACGAAAACAGTTCAATAATTTTTACGGACAGTTGAATTGCATTATGAAAGAGGTTGTGAAAATGGCGGAAAACAATTTACAGGGTATACTGGGCGTATCAATGGATAAAATCCGAGAAATGGTTGATGTCAATACAGTTATTGGTGATGCGATTCATACTCCGGACGGTTTAACATTGATTCCGGTATCAAAAGTTTCTTATGGTTTTGCTTCGGGAGGGTCGAATATACCTACTAAGTCTGCGTCCGAGCTGTTTGGAGGCGGTAGCGGTGCCGGTATTAACATTACACCGGTTGCTTTTATTGTGATTTCAAACGGCGGGGTTCAGGTGATTCCGATTGTGTCTAAGCCTGATTCTGCAGATAAGATGATCAATCTTGTACCCGAAATGTTTGATAAGATTACTTCTCTTTTTCACAAAAAAAAGGAATCAACCGAAAAAGTCGAGGTTTCAGGTGGAAATGATCCAACCGTTACCGTTACGGAGACAACAACAAAATCCTAATAAATTATGTATTTCCCTCTTACCATTTGCATAGGTTTTTATGGGCAGGTGGTAATATTGCAGAAAAAAACTTTAATAATTTTCCTTACTGCATTCCTTGTGCTTCTTTCAACTGGTATGGGA
>DOWI01000397.1 GCA_003519645.1 Oscillospiraceae bacterium | reverse complement strand
AAACTATGACATCTAAATCGCTCTGTCGCGTTCAAAATCATGCCTTTGGACTTATTCCCACGGAGCAATAATTCCAAAGGCATGATTTTGAACGCGACAGAGCGATTTAGATGTCATAGTTTGGCGTGTGGTCAGGTTAGATGTCAGCGGTTCGTGTGTGGTCGATTTAGATGTTTTTCGGATTTGGTAGGGTTGTGTGAACAGGATAGATGCTGGGTCTATTGACCTCCTCGGCTTTACCCTCAAGGAGATTGATAACCTAAAAATAAGGTTCAACCAGACATTCGGATATAACGCAAACTAAAAGAAAAGGAGGGAGTATAACAGCATGAATCACGCAGAAGGAACAGACCGATTCGTTCTTGGAATGAGTGTTGCTGACGATGGGTTCAGCTTTACATCTTCCATCGAAACTGCATTAATATCTGCGGGAACTGAAATACAGAGCCTGGAAGAGACAATCAAGTCAGTTGAGAGTCTCAGACCGAACTGTGATAAGTTGGATTATGCGTTGGCTGCAAGTTCAGGAGTTCTGTGTGGCATCATCGATATTTTTCTGGTTGGAAAACCCGGAGAGTCACCGCTTGGCGATGTTACTGATAAGTGGTTTGCAAATCGGACAACTGATTTCGCTAAACTGTGTGGATGGGATGGCAAAGGGGATGATCCACTGTCATCAGCAATTGGATTTCTTGAGAAGAAATTTAAAATCCCATATGACCAGCGCGGAGCCGGTGATGCTGCCAGTATCATATTTGACTTGAATCCTACAAATCATCATTTCAAATCACTTGGACATAATCCTACTTTGCTTGGTTTGTTCTTTTCGATATTAGATCAGTTCACAAATCAATCGCACTTTGTTTCCGGCGGAGAATTGATATCTTTACAGAATGCTGATGGAAAATTTGAACTTCGCGGCAATAGTGTTCCAGCAAAATTGTTTTGTGGGTTCGTCAACTGGTTTGGCCATTTGATTTCCGATATGTCCGGATCATCCGGCAGTAAAGGTCGAGGTATGGGAATACCTTCTCCGTTTTGGGCATGGACGAACGATATTATTGCAATAAAGAGAAAGCTGAACATTCCCGTTTCACAGTTTGACAACACAATAAATGAGCTGGCTCTGAGCATATACAAAGAAGGATACGACATCCGCTTTCAAGCGACCCAGGTCATTCCAGTCTTTATCAATGAAATCATTGTCAGGTTGGTATATGCGATAAGGCGATTGGTAAAATATTTCGTAACAACAGAGAAAGAAGAACGTTCGGCATCCGCTATGTGGAAAGCTTGTGAGCCGTTCTCAAATCCCACAGTAAAAAGAATGCTTACAGTAGCGCACGGTACCTTCTGCATGATGGATCTCGGCGATGCAACCATACGGGCGTTCATAACCGGAGGCGGTACCTTCAATGTGACTGAATTTTTCCTTCGGCTTAACATAGTGGGAGTGGGACGTTTCACGATTTCATTGTATGGCGAAGCAAAGCGGGCCATTGTAATACGAAAAGCTGAGTCCGAAGCTCAGTTTGCAAGAAGAGAAATGACCATCGTAGAAAACTATCTGAGCGGACTCTCATTATTATCTGAGTTATACGATGATAAGGATCTTGTAGATTTTGTTGATGACTTTAAGAACAGTGATATGTATGTTCAGGCGTTCCAGAAATCTGCCCGGTTGGCAGAGCTCAGAAAGGTCCCTGATAATAATATACTTAGGACAAAATCCGATATAGATTCATATTTTGGGGGCAACAGACAATGAACAAGAAAAAATCGAGGTTAAAACTTGCCCAAGAGCAGGCAGAATCGGCTATCAAGAAAACAAATGAAAAAATTGGCGAGTTGGGTACATACACAAGCCAGCTTTATGATGAACTGAACACCATACAAGAACTCTTTGACGATATTAGGAATGTTCCAAGCGAGAAGCAATTAGAGTATGAAAAACTGAAAAAAATCCGTCTGAACTGGAAGCAGCAAGCAGAAAAGATCGAATCAGATTACAAAAATGCCGCCGCAATAAATGCTGGGAAAGGTGCTGCTGGTGTAGGCGCCGGAGTCGCAGTTGCGGCCCTTGGCCCTACTGCCGCAATGGGAATTGCGACAACGTTCGGTGTTGCTTCAACAGGAACAGCTATATCTACATTGAGTGGCGCGGCAGCTACCAACGCGGCATTAGCTTGGTTGGGCGGAGGTGCGCTTGCGGCCGGTGGTGGAGGAATGGCTGCCGGAAATGCATTCCTGGCTCTTGCCGGACCTGTCGGTTGGGCGATTGCAGGAGTTGCACTTGTGGGCAGCGGTCTTCTGCTATGGAAAGGGAAAAGCGATCAGAACCGTCTTGAGGATATTTTTACCCTCATCAGCAAGCGTGATGTTAAATCATACGAACTTGCTATTGTAGAAATAAATGAACGTATAAACCGCATTAAAGATGAAAGCCAAAAACTCAATTGTGCAACCGAAAAAACAAGAGCATTTGGCTTGGACTACAACTTAATGACGGAGGCACAGCAATATGAATTGGGTTCTTATGTGAATCTGATGAATTCTTCTACTCAATTGCTGGTTAATCCGATAACTGGATTGCAGCCAAAATATGACAAAGACGATCTGAAGGAATACATAGCTTTCAGTAAAAAGAAGATTGATGATAAGCAGAAATCTTTGATGGTTTCTCTCTCCAATCTCTTGTATAAGATAAATCTTGATGAAAAAGATAAGACACTATTATGGAAGTCTTTCAAAGGAAACAAGAAGTTCTTGTCTTCGATAGAAATGTCAAAGAAAGATTTTGAATTTTCAATTATTGAAACAGTAACTGATGCTCTTAAGCATAAGTATCGTTCAGAGAAAGGTTGATATGATTAGAACAAGCAAGGCACCCTACGTTGAATTTTCGTAGAGTACCTTGCTTGATTTTTTACTTATTCTTTAACATCAACCGTCACACCGGATTTGAATTCCACAATGAATTTATCCTCGTAGATGGTGACTTTTTCAATCAGCCGCCGGACAAGCAGCTCGTCGTATTCCGTAATGGCAGTTGGCTGTTTCTGCAGGAAGTCGCCCATATCGGTGATGCGTTTTTTCAGTTCATCCCGCCCGACGTTATCAAGCTGTGCTTTTTGCTTTTCCTCGCGCAGGCGGTA
>DOWI01000367.1 GCA_003519645.1 Oscillospiraceae bacterium | reverse complement strand
GCTCGTACATCCGCAGGTGTGATTTGATATTGCTCTGATTCCCTCCTAAATGTTCGAGCGACAAGGTTGCGAATATGTGTAAAAATACGGTCTTGGATAATTGTTGATGATGCGCCAAGGTCTCTCAACGCGTTAAAGTATCCGACCGTTGTGAAATACTGGTCGATAATGTCTGAATCCTTGTTTTGTTTTATAAATAGCNNAACCCATCTCACACAAGCCAATGTAAGTCCGCGCGGGACGTTGCGTTTCATCGGCTCTTACGGCAAAGAAAGAGTCATCAAAGCTGATACCCGCAGGAGGAAACTGGATGGTCTTTCTATTGTAAAGATTACGGATCTGCTCTTTGGCATTTTTTACCGTCGCCGTAGAAGCTATTATTTTGGGGCGCTTCCCGTTGTTCCCGCAGAGATACTCCAGTGCAATTTCGTAAATTCCAGAGAGTGACCCCAAAGGTCCCGAAATCAAGTGCAACTCGTCTTGGATTATGAGTTCTGGAGGAGGGCATTGCTCGCCAAACAGATTGCGGGTGTTTTCTTCCCAAGCTATTCGTGCGAATTTGTCAATAGTGCTTAAGAGTAAGGTTGGGCGTACACGGTATATGTCGTCGTCCACGACATATACCGGCAATCCATTATGGAATTCACAGTCAGCATTGTCCGCGCAACGAATATTCAGGGTACCGCCCCTTATTTCATATCCGTTAAGGTCTATCTTTTTTCCACACCAAGGGCATTTGGTTATCTGAACAGGGTTCCCTTCATAGATCTTTTCATAAGGGTTTTCCCTCAACTTGTCTAATACTGTTTTAGCCTGTTCGATTCTGTTTGGAGTCATACTGCTCCCAATCCAAAGCCCAATGTTAATTTCACCGCCAGCAATATTTTCCTGTTTTCTTATATGTTCGCAAGCACAAATTAAGGCGGTGGCACGTTCGAATTGCTGAATTGTTAAAAGTCTGAGCGTATATCTCATTATTACAGTAACGCCATCTGAGAGTGCCATTCCCGTCAAACGTCTATAGAAAATTGTGAAAGCGGCTACACCAAGGTATGCTTCCGTTTTACCCCCGCCTGTCGGGAACCAAAGAAGGTCAACGCTTTCGCGGTAGCTGCTTGATTCATCAACGATATCGGGTACTACCTGCAAAATATAAGCAATCTGAAACGGGTACCAATTAACGGCCTGCTCCTCTGTGTGCTTTGTCTTTATACGTTGGAGCAGCATTGCCTTATTCATTAATACAAATGCTTCCCACGCTTTATCTTTTGCATTTAGAACCTCTATCCCACGCTTTAACCGTGAAATACACTCACTAATGCGCCCAAGCACAGCTTTACTTGCAGCTACATATTCACCGTTATGGAAAGTCTTCGCAATTTTGGTCTGCCGCTCATACCAATTGGCGTACTCTTCAACAAAATTCGATAACTCTGCGCAAGCAATATCACGCGCAACTGTTTTCCAGTAAGCCAGATTCAATATATCGCGGCTGCTGATTTCATCGGGCATCATCTGATACACCCATTCTACCGGCATGAAGTCGCTTTTCACCAAGAATACGCCATCTGACATTTCGGAATATGATATGGAGCAACCGTGACCATAAGCAAAGTTAAACATGTTGCGATACTGGAGACGGCTAATGCTTTCCTCAATATCGCTTATGAGCGCGTTATTCTGATAAAGCGGCAGAAGAGCAGTATCAGACGTAACGGCAAGCTCGCATTGAAACAAAGCACTAATGCTTTGGTCTATTCCTTTTTGCCTTGCTCTCAATATGTTTTGGACAGTGATTGTTACAAGCCTGCTACCGTCATCTAAAATGCTACGCAGAGTTATGGTTATTTCAAAGCCTAAATCGGTATTAGTGACTACACGCTGTGTTCCAAGCTGTTCTCCTACCTTTGCTTCCCCTTCAACGGAAAAGGGCACCCGTTTGTATCTATGGGCTAACCTATTTTCTATTTGCTCATCTTCATGGCTATATTTTGCTCCTGAAAAAGAAATGCTCAAAACTTGTGTGTTATTAGCCAACATCAGCGAAATACCCATTGAAGTTGGCTTATACACATTTGCGTTGCTTATCGAATCATCGGCGGCAGAAACCGTATCTTCAACTTCTTCCACGTATTCTTGTTGAATGGCGATTTTAGCCTCTTCAGGCTCATCAACTTCGGCAGTTTGAGTGTCTGTTCGCTGCGGCCATAATATCCCGCAGGCATACGTGCTAAGAGGTTCAACATTTTCAAGAACCTCAAGTTCATCTACGGGGCCAATTAGGTCGCGTTTAAGGTAAGAGTAAATTTCATCGATCGCATCGTAATATGCCCTGTAATTATTCATCGTCAATCACCCCTTATCTATTTCAACGCAGACTAATCGGTGTAAGCATTCATTGGCAAGTTGTTTGTCGGGATTTCGTCTGATTGCGTGTAATGCCAATTTATTTTAGGGAAGCCTGTCAATTCAAGACCCAGCCAAAAGCGCGATTCTCTAAAGTATGGAATCACTCCATCAGGAAATCGAGTTGGCGTTATAGTAATGATATTCGATACATAAATAGAGGACAAATAAGGCGGTGCCCCTGATGCGGGATTACTTTCTCTCACAATCAATGACAGCTGACTGAACATATTTTCAGATAATCAACCAATAATGTGTCCGCTGTGCCTTACTTGATACTTTCCGCTGACTAATTCAACATCGACAGTATCGCCAATCTTAACCTTCTCAGCGATGTATTCTTGAGCGTTTAATGCGGTAGAGAAATCGCCTCTAACAAATCCTGCTTCTAAAAAGTCCATAGGCAAACCCAGGACAATATTCCGGCAATGCGATAATAGTCTCTGTGTCCATCTAACTCTGTGGTTATTAAGTTGCATCCAACGTGAACTATACGTTGAGGAACGCCGCAGATAAAGGTTTGCCCTTGTCAACTTGTATAAGTTGGTTTTTGCCCGCGTACAACCGACATACCAGACGCGTGCCTCTTCAGTATTATCCGTCGTTGGCGTAAATCCGCTGTCCAATAGGAATACTGTGTCAAATTCACGTCCTTTGGCTTTATGAATGGTTGAAACTGTAAGCAAAGCATTATCTTCGTTTAGCAGCACAGTTGGAAGTTTGGCGGCAGGTTTGTTTAGGGCTTGTGCGAGTTTCTCAATTTCTATTGCTTCTGTGACATCCTCATAAGCTGTTTCGGAAAGGGCATCGAAGAATTGGGATGCGGCTTTCTCATCATCCGCTACCCTTGCACAATACCGCCCAACGAAAACTGACCTCGTGATGTGCGTGTCTGCATGATAATCCCACAAGCAATCTGCAATAAATCGATTCAACGACGTTGTCTGACCAATGCTACGTAACAGGGTATGAGAAACTCTCTTTTTATGCAGAAGATGGCTCACATACTCGGCTTCACCATTATTTCGGCAAAGAATGGCTGTACGTTTCGTGATACTACGGAAGTCGTATCGCTCGACGCTATCAATAATCCGTATACCTTTCAATTCGTCGGCAATGAGTTCGTTGGCGTCAGGCGGGTCAAATCCGAGCAATGCACATCTGAGTTTGTTCGAAATAGTGGCAAGTCTATCAACTTGCCGCTGATTACCGACCAATTCATATTTCTTAACTTCATTTNNCATAGTCATAAATGGCCTGACACTTGTCTCCAAGCAAAAGGTAACCGCCTTGTAATGCTCCGAGAATATTCAATACCATTTTTGCCCGTGCATTAACGAGGTCTTGAAGTTCGTCTACAATCACATATCTAAAATTGGAGAAGTTTTCCGCAAGGAACTTCTCGTTAAACAACATTATTCGTCCGTTGTAGTCGAGGTGAGCAAACGGAGCTTCAATCGCCGCCAAATAACTTGTCGCGAGCGAGTCAAAGGTACAAATGTCAATGCTTCTTGCAGAGTATGGCAACGTGCCGTCGATGACACCCGATTCAAGTCGAGCCAAAATCTCACTTTTCGCGGCATTCGTATAGACAAGGACGAGAACGCTTGAAAAGTCATCCACAAGTCGGTTGCGGATTATATGTTCAAGGCGCCGGATAACGGTATAGGTCTTACCGCTGCCGGGGGCGGCGTTGACTAATATTTTGCTTTCAATATCATCTTCAATAATACGAATCGGATTATTAATCTTCTCGTATTCGTCTTGCGTGGCAAATGCCTTTACGTCCGCAATAACTACGTCAGGGGGCGCAACTTCTTCCAGAGGCAGTTCGCCAATCTCTTGCTCCTGAAACAATTCTTCAATATCGCCCAGCCACTCGTATGTAAGTGGAGAGACATCTCTATCTGTGATTTCCTGAATCGCAACTTTCTTACGATGGAAGTGTGCAGTTTCGCTACAAGTAGCAAATTGTTCACATTGTGAATATTCGCAACGACCTTCCCAAACAATGTTACCGTCTTTGCGAACAAGACCATGGGTCTTTTCCCCATTGCGCGCCAAGGAGCAACCGTTGTCTTCGTTATACATCTTCTCTTGCCAAGTTGACAGCCGTATCCTACTAAATGAGCCGCCATATTGGTTTTTCAATTTTTGCAGAGCTGGCCTGCCTATGACATGAGCCATGAAGTTTGGGTCGCGCCGAACGTCTCTATCAGCGCGGTTAAAAATATTGCTGGCTACGGTGATATTTGTTTTCATCTCGGCACCCCAATTCTTTTAGCTTAGTTCGCTTATATCATAATAGAATGTCAGTTTGTTGATTTCTACCTTTCTCGGAGGGTTGCTTGCTGAATTGCCCATAAACGAGTTGCTTATTCCTATCCTCGCAATTTGGTCATCCTCAATTTCAGCATCTAACTTAATGACCTCGTTTAGAAAGCCCTTG
>DOWI01000459.1 GCA_003519645.1 Oscillospiraceae bacterium | reverse complement strand
AAGTGAAGCCCCGCGTCCATAAGCTCTTTTGTTGTGCCCTCCCAACCGTTCGGGCACTGCTCTAACAATTTTTTGATGGTATTGACTGTTGGGTTTTGGTCATATTCTTCATTTTCTTTTTTCTCTTCAATTTCTTCCGCGAATCCCTCGACGTGCCATTTATACTCGGACTTGTCGAATTTCATAATAATTTCGTTTTGCTCGATGTCTCTGCCTGTATAAGACAGCTTTGTTTCCTTGTCAGCCCGGTGCTCCCGCGTCATTACGAACGTTGTGTCCGCTGCACCCATAATGCCATTAGTACCTGATATCATCATGAACGGGTCATCTGTATCCTGCATTTTCCGCAGATGGTGTACAAGCAATACGCAAATGTTATGCTTGTCGGCAAATTTCTTTAGCGCGCCGACTTCCCGGTAATCGACGCTATAGGCATTTTCTCGGCCTGTTGCGGGGTCACGAATTTTTTGGAGCGTGTCAATTACAATAAGGCGTACTGTGGGGTTTTCATTTATGTAGTTTTCGAGTGCTTCAATCAGACCGCCGCCCAACGTCGGGGCGTGAAGCGCAAAATCAAAGTTTCTTGAAACCGGTTCACTTGCAAGAATTTTATTCATTCGGTCTTGTAATCGTCGTGCGCTATCTTCCAGTGCAAGGTACAGGCATTTTGACTGCATAGTATTATGATTAAGAAACTGTTCCCCTGCCGCGACTGAAAGGCACAAGGCTAACACAAGCCAGCTCTTGCCGTACTTTGGCGGGGAGCACAGGAGCGCAAGGCCTTGCGGTAATATACCATCTACAATAAACGTTAATGGCGGAATTTCGGCATTTTGGAGCTTGTAGGCGGGTACTATACTAAGTGCGGCTTTTTTCTTTTGCGGTTCGCTCCGCCCGAAAGCGTCTTTGCTTTTAAAACTCACGCCTGTAAAATCCTGTTTTGCTGTCGGGCGTTCGCCATAAACATCATGGCAGCCATTAATAGCCTTTTGGATTGTCATAGCACCGTAAGTTTGTTTGCCATGGAGTTCGTTCCATTTTTTACGGTAAAGGCCGGATTCTCTGAAAAGCCTGTCCATCTGTGCAGCGTCTTTCCCCGTCCAGAATGCAAGCAGGTTGCATAGCGCAAGGTCAGCTTCACTTTGGCTTTTGCTATGGTCTTGCCAGTTGCCCATGAAAAGGTCATGGAACACTGTACCATCGTTTGCGTTCGCTGCGGTTTCAAGCAGTTTGCTGTCATCAAGGGAAATGCTCCTCTTTTCTGTGGGCTTCTCTGCGGTGCTTTCATGTTCGGAAGCAAACTTGTTATACCATTTGTTTATCGCGCCCTGCGCGTCCACAAGAGGGAACGGGGCAGAAGAAAGGGAATTGCCTGTAATGGTAAAGAAACGGCCTCCGTCGTACATCTCAACGCCAGCGTCTGTCCATTTGTGCCCCCGCCCGGGCAGCTTCCCCTTGCAGAAGATGTGTAATCCTGTTCGGCTCGGTGAAATCTCTGTGTAGCTGTGGAAGTCACGTACCATCTCTGCCGCTAAAGGATTCGTAATTTCAGTTGTGCTCATGTCTCTGCAATGGTCAATGTCAATCCCAACAACTCCGCCGTCCTGCTTAAATACAAAACCTATACCGGAATAATCATCGCTTGCCTGCACTGCATTCTGAAACGTTGTCCATGTTGCGGGATTTGTGCTTTGCGCGTGTTTTCCGTTTACTGCATAAGGCACTTTTGTTAGCGTTCCTTTGTCCTGCCTGCATTCAAGCTTCCAGCATACCCACTGTGTAAGGTCTTTCATTTCCGCCGGTACGGCTAAATAATTGCTCATTGTGTCATCTCTTCCGTACCATCTACGCCGCCGTAAAATTTCTTATTGAAGTATGCGCGCGGAACGCGTCCTGCGACGGTCATATAGCCCGCTTTTCTAAGTTCCGCGCGCATTTTGCGAAACAGCTCGTAGACTTTGCCCTCCGATAAGTTTAGAATTGGCGCTGCTTCTTTTGCACCTATGTAATATTGCATTATCTGTTCACCTCTGTTAAAATGTCCGTAACGTCAACATTAAGTGCTTTAGCTATTTTTGCAGCTGTAATTGGCCTGCAAGTTCGGCACTTTCTAATTGTTGAAAGCGTTTGCCTCGATATATTTGCTATCTCGGCTAACTTTTTTGCCGTCAAATTGTGCTTTGCCTGCAAAACCTCAACTTTTTCTATGCTTATGTTCACAGTTATTGTTGCCTCCTTTTAAACGAAAAACCGTTCATAAGCATATTATAAACGGTATTACGTTCAATGTCAAGTATTTGCTTGAATTTTCGTTTAAAAAGTGATTTAATAGTCTATACAGTTGGGAGGAAAGAAACGATTATATGACAGTCGCGCAAAAGATAGACAATATTTTGAAATCAAAAGGAATGAGTAGACGCCAGCTTGCAATTAAAGCAAAATTTGCGCCGTCCTCGCTCCAGTCTGCAATGGAACGGGGCGACGGCTTTTCAATAAAAATGCTTGAAAAAATAGCATCCACACTCAACGTGCCTTTTTCCACTTTTATTTCAGAAAAGGCATTGGAAGATAATACAGAACCGGATAGAGTAAAATTACGTCACGCTTTGGGCGCTCATCACGGCAAGCGTGAAGATATTGCTTATCAGCAACTTTTAAGGCTAAGTGGGGAAGAGCAACAAGCAATATGCCGTATTATAGACAGGCTTTATTCATTGGAAATGGAAAATGACCCAAACGACTATGGCCTTAAAAACAATGCCAGCAAATAGAGACTCGAACCGTCCAGAAAAGTGGATAGCGCAGTTTTACTTTACAGACTGGACGGGGGAAAGAAAGAAAAAGAAAAAGCGCGGTTTTGATACAAAGAAAGCCGCTCAGAAGTGGGAACGGGATTTTCTCAAGCGTCAGCAGGCAGACATGAAAATG
This sequence comes from Oscillospiraceae bacterium, assembly GCA_003519645.1. The sequence goes on along the minus strand of DOWI01000459.1, from coordinate 465 downwards.
AAGCTTTCAGACTTTGTGGACTTATATCTTGACGACATGAAGCCCCGCCTGCGCGGCTCTACGCTGGACGGAAAGCGCTTTTTATTTAACAAGCTGATTATCCCTTACTTGGGGAATAAGCCTATGTGCGCCGTCTCTGCTGCGGACGTGCGGCAATGGCAGGTTACTTTAATGGAGTGGGAATAAGATGTCACAAGCCATAAATTCAGCATTCATGCGGGTTTATGGCTTGCATTTTTGCTTATCGGTTCTAAAACGGTTCTATTTTATGAGAAATTGTCTTTGGCATAGTCTGCAAATGCCTCCACTACGAACGAAATTCGTACGATACGTCGCAATTAATGCTTTGCGCTCATGCTTAAGCGATGTGTAGCATATTAACAGCCGACGAATTTCGTCGCCTGAAAAGTCCGTAAAGCAGACAACGTTATTACATATTTGTGCCGACGAAATTCGTCGCAACAA
>DOWI01000432.1 GCA_003519645.1 Oscillospiraceae bacterium | reverse complement strand
ACCGAGGCCGAGGCTGTGAAACTGTTTGCAAATACGTATCTTGCGCTCCGTGTATCATTTTTTAACGAGCTGGATACTTTTGCGGAGGTGCGTGGACTCAATACAAAACAGATTATTGAGGGAGTGGGACTTGATCCCAGGATTGGAAACCACTATAACAATCCATCTTTTGGTTACGGAGGATACTGTCTGCCCAAGGATACAAAGCAGCTTCTTGCGAATTATGATAATGTACCGAATAATATAATTGCAGCAATTGTTGATGCGAACCGCACCAGAAAAGATTTTATTACTGAGAGAATATTGGAAAGAAACCCGAGAATCGTGGGTATATACAGACTTACGATGAAAGCAAATTCCGATAATTTCAGGCATTCCTCGATACAAGGGATTATGAAACGTATCAAGGCGAAGGGGGTAGAGGTTATAATCTACGAACCTACCTTGAAGGATGAATCATTCTTCAGTTCCAGAGTAATTAGAGATCTGGACGAATTCAAGAAGATATCCGATGTGATTGTCGCAAACAGATACAACGACGATATCCAGGATGTATCTGAGAAAGTATATACTAGGGATATTTATTTTAGAGATTAAATTTTAAACGACGTGAAAGTGTGCTCCTTTGTAAGGAAGGCCTCATTGGTTTGGTAATAATTTTGTTTACACCCCTTTCATTTCACGCTGTAACGTGTTAAAATTAGGTGATACTAATTAATTGCAAGAATGAAGGTAAGAAACGGCAAAAGGGAGGATCACCTGTGAACAGTAAAATAAAAGATAAAAATGCCGACTTTTTGTTTCAGGCAATTCTACAGCTTAGGACAGAGGATGAGTGTTATCGGTTTTTTGAAGATCTGTGTACGGTTGCAGAAATCAAAGCAATGTCACAGCGTATCTTTGTTGCTAAAATGTTGAACGATAAAAGAGTTTACAGTGATATTGTTGCTGCCACAGGTGCGTCTACGGCGACAATTAGCCGGGTTAATCGCTCCCTGATTTATGGCTGTGATGCCTATGATATGATTTTTGAACGCATGGAGCAGGAGAAAAAAGAAAAATGAGTGGATATGCTGCCTTTGCCGCTTTTTATGACCGCCTGACCGGCGATGTCGACTACAAAGCGATTGCAGAATACCTACTGTCGCTCTTCAAGCTTCACCGTCCTGAAAAAAATCCTGATACGCTGCTTGATCTGGCGTGTGGTTCAGGCAGTTTAACCCTTGAGCTTGTAAAACGAGGCATTGATATGATTGGTGTAGACGGCTCGGAGGAGATGTTGATGGTAGCCTCTCAAAAGGCTGAGAAATCCGGTATTCCTTTGATGCTACTATGTCAGGATATGCGGGCATTGGACTTATACGGAACGGTAAGCGGAACCGTTTGTATTCTGGACAGCCTTAATCACCTTTGCAGTACCAAAGATCTTGCAGAGGTTTTCAAAAGGCTGTTTTTATTTATTGAGCCGGGCGGATTATTTGTTTTTGATGTAAATACGATCTACAAGCACCGTCATGTGCTTGGGAATAACTCCTTTGTTTTTGAGGAGGATGATTTTCTGTGCGTATGGCGCAATCAGTTATCGGAACGTACGGCAGCGGTGAATATGCAGCTTGATTTTTTCGTGGAAAAATTCGGCTCGTATTCCCGTTTAACTGATTTTGTGCGTGAAAGGGCTTATTCGCAGCAAACGATATACCGTCTTTTAGCTGGGGCGGGATTTGAGGTGCTTGCTGTATATGATGATATGACTACAGAGCCTGTCAGGCGGGATAGCGAGCGTATGTTTATCGTAGCTCGTAGACATGGTTAAAAAGAGCTAGGCACGCCGGAAAAGCGGTTTTATGTTCTTTCCGGCATACAACCCAGAAAGGACATGGGATTTTAAGATGCACAAAAAGGGTAGAGTTATTCGCTGTATAACAAAAGACGCAACCATTGTTGCTTTGGCTATGGATTCAACTGCAATCGTTTCTGAAGCGGAACGGATTCACAAAACATCAGCTGTGGTTACTGCAGGGCTTGGAAGGCTACTTACCGCCGCCTCCATGATGGGGATTATGCTTAAAGGAAAAGATGATAGCCTAACAATAAAAATCAACGGCGGGGGTCCTGCGGGAACAATGATGGCGGTGTCCGACAGCACGGGCAATGTAAGAGGCTATCCAGTCAATTCTGTTGTTGAGATACCTCTGCGCGCGGACGGCAAGCTTGATGTTGGCTCGGCGGTGGGAAAAAAAGGTCTAATTTATGTCATGCGCGATACAGGCGGGGCAGAACCTTATATCGGGTGCACACCAATTGTGTCAGGAGAAATTGCCGAGGATATTACAAACTATTATGCCAACAGTGAACAGCTTCCGACGGTTTGCGCACTTGGGGTTTTGATTAATCCGGATTTGACCGTTAGAGTGGCTGGGGGTCTGCTGATTCAACTTCTTCCGTTTTGCCCTGAGAATGTGATTGACCGTCTCGAAAGGAATACTGCTTCACTTCCGTCAATGACCTCTATGCTGGATAGCGGAATGTCGGTTACTGATATCCTAGGCAAAGCACTTGACGGTTTCGAATATGAAATTATGGACGAATACCAGCCTGAATATAAATGCAGTTGCTCACGTAATAGAATTGAGCGCGCTTTATCTTCAATGCAGCCGGAGGAAATCCGTAAGCTGCCGGATGAACATGGAATGACAGAAGTAACTTGCCATTTTTGTAACCATGCTTACCATTTTAAAGGTGATGATTTAGAGGTTTTAATAAAGAATCAATCAAATGACTGATTCGGCTTTGACAGATATCGACAACCATCTTAAAAACTTTAAAAATTGCGTCTTTATATATTGACAATTGCGGCTGAATATTGTATTATAGACTCCGTCGCTGAAACACGGCGGACACTTGGGAGCATAGCTCAGCTGGGAGAGCACCTGCCTTACAAGCAGGGGGTCATAGGTTCGAGCCCTAT
>DOWI01000154.1:3163-5821 GCA_003519645.1 Oscillospiraceae bacterium | reverse complement strand
TGGTCGGCTGCCGCAATTCAAAAAATCAACTCAAAGAAGGACGAGAAGTTACTGCACACCAGTCCGATAAAGTGTCCGATGAAAAAGGCACCACTACAAAAAAAAGCGACAAACAGACTTCAAACAGCACCGCTACGAGTACGAAATTCCCCATAAGCGATTCCTACACTGCTTATATAAAGCTCAAATCCGATTTAACCTCGAAAATTACGGACGGGCTCACAAGTAATCCCGATACGGTACTTGCTTCGTTTGGATTGCAAGGTGTAATAATGATAGATTTGATTATGATACCCGCAGGCATTTTGGGTATGGGAAAGAACGCTGCACAATCCGGGCTTGGTTTTCTTGGAGCTACAGATATTGAATGTTCAGAGAGCGGGAACCGCCATATTATCAAATATAAAGACAAAGATGGAATCCTTTGTGAATTTGAAGGGGAGTACGACGAGGCAAAAGACTCTCTGGTGTGCAAGGCAACCAAAGAAGGCCGGGACAGCCTCAATTCAGAATACTTCAAAACACCCTTCGGGTATGTCAGTCAGTACTATTTTGTAAACGATGACGGTACAGTAAGCATTTACAGACTTGCGATACAGGGCGATGACGGTGTTATTGGCATCTCAGATGTCGATGAATACACGCCCCTGACAGGCAACGAAACAGTTGATTTCCCAAAGAGCAGTAAAGAGTGGTACGCAATTTTCGATGATGCATTTACAGGCGTTGCTAAGGATGGTACAGAGCTAAATTTCAAGTACATACCTACTGATGAAAACTGATGCTGCCCGGGAAAATTCAAACATATGACTTGGTCAAGTATCAGGGAAATATTGTAGTTGTTAATGGCTCTCAAGGGTGTACGAGTAATATTAAAATTGAAGCCAAAGGAGGTGTCGGTTAAGGTAGAAGAATTAACCCCTTATCAATTCCGTAAGGGATTGGCGACTATATAGCTTTGCATTGCAAAGTAAAAGCAAGTTAATTCCTCTCCCACTTATTGAAGTTGGGAGCATCNNTATTTTGCTTCTGCTTGCTTTGTTATCCTACGTTTTCATAAACTTCGTTTTCAAAAAGGAATCAGACGAATTGAAAATAGCTGAAGCTTACATTGACGGTTTTTTTAAACTTTACGAAACAGGCGTCGATTATATGGAGCAAGGTCTTCAGCTTCAAGCGGATTACGCTTATGGATGGGCAGCAGCCTCAATTTCCTCNNAATTGGGATGAGATCGCGTCTTTAAATTACGCCTCTCCATATCCATATTTTTTCGAAGGCTTAGTTTATCATATACAGGACAAGCAAGATGAGGCAGCCTCATGCTATGAGAAGGCTATTGTGAATCCTTCGTTCAATCCTGAATATGATGAGTCTTTGACAGTTCTGGCTGCAATGTCAGTAGATGAACTAACTTTTGTTAAAAAGAGGCTTACTTATATAGAGGATCAGATATATGCTGCATACAGCCCTCCGCAAGTAAGCTATATGCGCAGTCATATGGGTTTTGATGATAAATACCTGCGCACACTTGCCAGAGAAACACTTGAAATCGATGAGACCAATTACCAGGGAGCGTTGCGGCACTATCAGGCAGCCCTGGCTGTAAACCCCTTTGACGGTGATAATTTTGTCGGTTGTGCTCTGATGTACTTTCACATGAACCAAACAGACAAGGCAGTCTTCTTTGTCAACGAAGGTCTTTTTGTTGATACCGAACATCAGGGGCTCAATCGAATTGCGGATGTTTTTAACAAGGAGGAATTTAAATAATGACAAGGCTTAAGATAATAATTTGTGTACTGTTGGCTGTTATTCTCCCAATTATAAATTTTGCTCCGGCTTTTGCCTTTTCTCAGATTGATTTGTCTCGCATAAAGTTTAGCTCCAGTGAACAAGATTTGGTTTTTCGCTTTGGGGGGCTTAAGGTCTATGGAAAGCTTCGCCAGGTGGCTCCATTTACAGAGGCTCAGATTAGCGAAGTAATTTATGACACAATGCTTAAAACAGGCGTAGATGGAGCAGATCTTTACGATGCCCAAAATCAGGTTGAAAGAGCCAGGAGACATTCGCAAATTACTCCGGAACAGATAGAACAACTAAAAGAAGATCTATATACAACCATGGGTGTGGTTCCAGGCGGAGGTACAGTTACAAATGTTATAAAGGCAATTGATCATTATATGAACAGCAGCAGCTGGGATGATGTGGGCATGGCTTCTGCTGACCTTCTTGAAAGCTCGCTTAGCGAATGGGTAGAGGATACTGCAAAGGGTTTTGTAGAAAAAAAAGGTGGAGAGGTTGCCGAAAAAATGCTTAAAGTAAATAAATGGAGAGGCCAAATAATGTCAATAATTCCTTTCTGTCAAATGCTGGCTGAAAAATATGCCCACGACAAACAGAAGTGGAAGGAAATCGCCGAAGGTGCCAAAGCCAAGATGCTTATGAACGAGTTTTACCAAAAACTTCAGGAAGAAATAGATCTGGCTATGGATAAAAGCGACAAGAAAGGCTGGGAAATTGATTTTGACAGTAAGGGTGGAACTGATTGGGGCTCATATGTTGAACGCGAATTCACCTTCTTCGGAGTGGGAGGCAACAAGCAGACCTGGTATCTTGATATGCATATGGCACAGACAGCTACAAACGAATTTGGCAGT
>DOWI01000154.1:0-3137 GCA_003519645.1 Oscillospiraceae bacterium | reverse complement strand
ATACGAAGGTGAGGGTTTTATGCGGGCAGATATTTCTTTAACCTCTGAAGGAAGTGTACATATTGAGCGTACCATTAGCGGAAGCTGCGAAGCTGTCATAGATAAATCAGGAGAGATTTCACTTACTCTTAATGAGCAAAATGATCAAACAACTGTTGAAATCTCAGGTATCGAAGTTGAAGTTAAAATTACATTAAGTAATGAAGACCTTGGCGACATGGCAGCTTTAACCCTCCCATTTGAAATCAGTAGCGAAGATGAATCCATAATAACCAGACATACCCAACTTCACGTAGGCAGCATTCATCCTGATTTTAGCATTGATGAGATGTTTGGAGGCGGAACTGAAGGACCTGCCGGTTGGGACGAAGAAATCTGGAGACACTGGGAAGGTCCTTATGCTGATAAGAAGCTTTCTGATGTAGGACAGCAGTAGCGGGAACTTCGCCAGCATTACATTTGAAAAAAGGCACGGCGGCGGATCGTTCCGCTGCCGTGCCTGTGGAGTCAGGGGTTGATGATTTTGATGCTCCAGTATTTTCGTGAAGTTGTCCGAAGCGTCAGAGCGGGTAAACAGCTTGCCAAACAAATGCAGTCTGTTTACCCGGCATTCATTTATTTCTCAAAAGTAATGTATTTGTAGGTCTGGATGTCCTCTTCAACGTATGAGACTTTCGGCATTCCGCTGACATCGCTGCTTGATGTGATCTGCACATCTGTATAGCCGCTCAGGTTCGGCGCTTTGTTCATCGCCATGCCGCCACCCTTGATGACAGGAGAACCGCTTGGGATTCTGGTATTCCCGGTGCCGGTGAAATAAATTGCATTACCATTTTCACAGGTATTTTCTATTGTGCCTCCGGTGATTTCCAACACGGGAGCGAAATCCCGATCAATTGTAATTGTGCCGTGTCCGTTGGATGGATTTGCNNATGGATTTGCGCTGGTGACCACAGGCGTGCCGCTGATGGTTATCGCATTGAAGCCTTTGTTATAAATCGCACTTCCTTTAGCATTTGCCACCGTGCCACCGGTGATTTCCAGCGTAGCGTAATCACCCCCCAGATGAATCGTACCGTTCAGGAAAGGGGCATATTCATAGGATGCACCACTGGCGACTTCAGCTGTACCACTGATGGCAATATTTCCATTGCCTCCATTGATAATCGCGTAACCATTGCTGCTATATAGCGTGCCACCGGAAATGTTGATATGGCCGGAGGATCTGTTGTAAATTACCACGCTATCCGAACTCACTCTGCCACCGGAAATGGTAATGTTGCCGGTTCCAACGTTGTCAATTGCTATGCCTCCGACGGGCTTTTCCACGGTGCCTCCAGAAATGTTGATACTGCCGTAGCCATTGTTATAAATCGCATTGCCGTATTCGTGGGTGTTTTCGATCGTGCCGCCTGTGTTCTCAAGAGAGATATTAGAACTCATGGGGGTATACAAAGAAATCGTGCCGCGAATGGAGGCTGAATCTGTACTCGTGATCTTGCCGCCGCCTGCAGTATCGGTAATGGTTAACTTACCGCGGTCAAAGTGACTGATGGCGGAAATGTTGATACCGCTGCTTGGAGCGCCGAGCAGCGTTTTGCCGTTCAGGTCAAGGGTGAATGACTTGCTGCTGCTGTCAGGGATTTCAATTTTCTCTGTGATGTCCCTCAGCATCTGAATGGTCTGCCCGTCACTAACCGCATTAAAAGCTGCTTGCAGGGTATCGTAGCGATTAGAACCAATTTGTGCGGCGCTGTTGTCCCCCCACCGCGCGTTGAGGGTAACAATGCCGTTCAACTCGTCGGTCAGGTTTCTGACCAATGCTTTGTCTCCATATTGAATACCGCCACCATTCGCCTTCGTGTTCCAACCGATGAAAGGATCGCTGCCTTTGGTAAATCCGTTGACAGGCAGGTTCTGTGCCACATCGTAGGTGAAGGTCTGAGCTTGCATTGAGCCGCTTCCACCGTTCGAATCAAACTCCACGATGTAGGTGTTGGCTGTCCATTGTGCGTAAAGAGTAACAGTGTCGTTCGCCGTGCTGGCCAGGTTTCTGACAGAAGCTCCGTCCGCATATTTCACGCCACTGCCATCTGCCTCTGTGTTCCAGCCGTTAAATGTATAGCCGGGTCTGGTAAACGCATTGGTGGTCAGGGTCCTTGCCGCCGCATCATAGCTGAACATCTGAGCTTGCATTGTGCCGCTGCCGAGGTTCGCGTTAAAATCCACTGTGTATCAAAGGACACTATGCAGGTGAAACACAGAGCTCTGTTTCGTCTGTTTTCTCGCAGCTAGTTTTGGATTGAGGTGAAACACTGCGCTTACTTCACAAACTCAAAGATAAGTATGGTTTAAAGCCCTAGAAGTCTGCTCTTCAAGATACTCTTTTTGGTGAAAGCCTAACATCCCTGCAATCATGGAGATCGGGAACAATCGGATTTCACGGTTTAGCTTCATCACACTGTCGTTGTAAATCAAGCGGCTGGTGCGCACCATATTCTCAAAGATTTGCATCGCATCCATGGTTTTGATATAGGTTTGAATGGTAACAGGGTTATCAAAGGCCAACACTTCGATGTTGGAATATGTATCCCCGATCAGGTCAATCATAACTTAGCTTGGAGAAGTGAATTCGTTCAGCTAAAGCAGAACACCCAACGTTTTTACGAAGTAAAATACGTATATGACGTTTTTACGAAGTAATATACGTATATGGCGTTTTTTCGAAGTATAAAACGCAATGGGCTTCAGCGGGGAATTCTACCCCCCACCGAAGAAAATACAAGGAACCCCTATTTATAGAAGTAAGGATCTTATGAGTATGATAAAAAACCGGAGGAATGCTTATGCTACAGATTTCGGTCTGTGATGACAATATTGACGAGCTATCCAATATGGTACAGCTTATTAACCTTTACAGAGCATCAAAAAATTTAAGCTTCGAATACGCCGTCTTTCCAAACGGATTTGAGTTGGTTTCTGCCCTGGAAAAAGGAAAACGGTTTGATATATACTGTCTGGATATTATTATGCCTGGCTTTACGGGCATTGATGTGGCAAAAGAAATCCGTGTTTTTGATAAAACCGCACCAATTTTATTCTTTACATCATCATCCGAATTTGCTTTGGAAAGCTAT
>DOWI01000040.1 GCA_003519645.1 Oscillospiraceae bacterium | reverse complement strand
ACTTCTATTTTACTAAAAACACAAAATAGAATTAAGTATCATGTAGGGCGAATGCACTGCCTGATATTTATACATAAAGGTGATATATTTCATGATATATGTGATAAAAGAGATTGTAAGGGATCATATTCAAAATAAAGCACAGATAATTAGACTCGCCAAGGCGGATTTGTTTAAGACATACCGCGGAGCCGCTTTGGGGTGGGCGTGGGCAGTCATTAAACCCTGTGTAACCATAGCAGCTTATTGGTTTGCATTTTCGGTTGGATTGAGAAAAGGCAGTGAGGTAGCCGGATATCCGTTTATTTTATGGTTGATTGCAGGTATCATCCCGTGGTTTTATATGAGTGAAATGTTGACACAGGGTACCGATAGCTTGCGCAGGTACAGCTACCTTGTTACCAAAATGAAGTTTCCCATATCAACAATTCCCACCTTTGTCAGCTTGTCTAAGATGTTTATAAATTCGATTATGATACTGATTGTTATAATAATATTCTGGATAAGCGGTTTCCCCCCGACAATCTATTACCTGCAGATTCCGTTCTATTTGCTGCTGGATCTGATTTTCTTTACCTTGTGGGCTCAGTTTTCTTCCCTGCTGGCAGCCGTCAGCAAAGATTTTGCAAATTTAGTAAAATCATTTGTTACTGCAATCTTTTGGTTTTCAGGTGTTCTATGGGATGCAAAATCAATAAAAATTTCATGGCTTAGAAAACTGCTTTATTTAAACCCCATTACATTTCTAATTAATGGATTCAGGGATTCCTTTATTAACAAGGTGTGGTTTTTTGACCAGTTGAACCTACTGAAGTATTTTTCTATTATTACCCTATTCATGTTTGTTCTGGTTATAGTAAGCTATAAAAAATTAAGAAGAGACATCCCAGATGTTCTGTGACGAGAGGAACCCTATGAGTAAAAAAGTTATTATATTTGATCATGTTACAAAAACATATAACCTGTACAAAAACAGCAAGCAGCATCTTTTATCGATTTTTTACAAGAAGGTAAAGTGCAAGAAAAAGAAAGCGCTGGATGATGTTTCATTTGAGATTGGGCAGGGAGAATCGGTTGCGTTATTGGGTCGTAACGGAGCGGGAAAATCCACAATTCTTAAGATTATTACGGAAGTATGCTTCCCAACCAGCGGAACGGTGTTAGTGGACGGGGTTGTAGGCGCGCTGCTTGAGCTGAATTCTGGATTTGACCCCGAATTCACAGGCAGAGAGAACATCTACCTGAAAGGGAATATATTGGGAATACCCAAGCAAACCATTGACAGCTTATTGGATGATATTATAGATTTTGCGGATATCGACGAGTATATTGACCAGCCTGTGAGGACCTATTCCAGCGGAATGAAGGCACGGCTCGGCTTTTCTATTAATGTAAACATCAAGCCGGATATTCTGATTGTAGATGAAGCGCTCAGCGTAGGCGATGCGGACTTCAGGAAAAAGTGCAATAAAAAAGTGGATCAGATTCTTTCTGATAAAAAAACAACCTTGTTATTTGTAACACATTCTACAGCAATTGCAAAATCGTTTTGCAAGCGTGGTATTGTATTAAAAAAGGGAAGCATTGTATTCGACGGCAGCATTGATGATGCCATCTCTTCATACGAACAGTTAAAGCCGTGAAAAACATATTAAAAATGACGCATAATGAAATTTCATTATGCGTCATTTGACTATATTAGGCATTGCACTGTATTATATATTCCGTTTATCAATAACGCGCTTTGCCTTGCCTTCCGATCGGGGCAGGGTACCCGGCTCCACCAGACGGACTTTTGCATGCACATTCAATGTGCTTTGCAGGGCGTTTTCGATGCGCTTTTCAGTGTTCTCAATGTCTTTGACGGTGTCGGAGAACATGGCGGTATTCATTTCGACCTGAACCTCCATTGAATCAAGATTGTTAACACGGTCGACTATAATCAGATAATTCGGGTTCATGCGAAGGTCAAGTAAAACATGCTCAACCTGGGAGGGGAACACGTTCACGCCGCGGATGATCAGCATATCGTCGCTGCGTCCGTGCGGCTTGGTCATGCGCACGAAGGTACGTCCGCAGGAGCAGGGTTCACGGTTGAGCGCACAGATATCGCGGGTGCGATAGCGGATAAGGGGCAGTGCCTCCTTGCCGATACAGGTAAACACCAGCTCGCCGTATTCCCCGTCAGGCAGAAGGGCTCCGGTATCAGGGTCAATGACCTCGGGATAGAAATAATCCTCACAGATGTGCAGACCATTCTGGCATTCGCAGTCATAGGATACGCCCGGGCCTGTAATTTCAGACAANNATTTCCCTGCGCATATTATCGGTCCAGGGTTCGGCACCGAAGATGCCGCCGCGCAGCTTTAATGTTTTGGGGTCAATCCCCATATCCCGCACCGTCTCGCCAATGAACATGGCATAGGAGGGGGTGCAGCACAGAAAATCCGAACCGAAATCCTGTAAAATCTGTACCTGCCGCTTTGTATTTCCGGATGAAACCGGAATGGCCGTAGCGCCCAGCTTTTCAGCACCGTAATGAAGTCCCAAGCCGCCTGTAAAAAGACCGTAACCGTAGGAGACATGTATAAAATCGTCCTTGGTTCCTCCGGCGGCGGAAATGGCGCGGGCAGCGCACTGTGCCCATACATCAATATCATAGGCGGTGTACCCTACCACCGTCTGCTTTCCGGTTGTACCCGACNNCCCGACGATGCATGAACGCGGACAAGCTCACGCGGCTCTACGGCAAACAATCCGTAAGGATAATTGTCCCGCAGATCGTTTTTTACGGTAAACGGTAGCTTGTATAGGTCGTCGATTGAATGAATATCAGACGGCGAAATCCCCGCCTCATCCAGTCTCATTCTATAAAACGGAACATTTTGATATGCTGAATCTATCATTTTTATAAGGCGGGCGGACTGTATCGCATGGAGATAGTCTCTCGATGCGCATTCAATTTCGGGCTGATAATATGGCACGGATCTCACTCCTGTATCTGTTTTTTGCGCTGGGTTTATTCCTTGGCTGCAAACCCAAGCGCAAAGGCTTTTTCATTTATTGTGATGGTTTTGGGCGGTACGGTGGAACGAATGACTTCCTCCCACACTTCCCTGTCAAAACCGAGAAAATGAGCGGCAACACCCAGCAGCACAATGTTGGTCGCCCTTGGAGAGCCTGCCTCAACCGCTAATGAAAGGGCATCAACCGCAATTACCTCAACATCTTTTTCTTTTATTTCGGATAGTAGCTCCTGAGGATAGACGGCGTTGCCCATAATAACAGGCATAGGATCAATCTTTTGGGTGCTGGTGATTAGAATTCCCCCCGGCTTTAAAAAGGCAAGCCAGCGTGCAGCTTCGAGCTGCTCAAAAGCGATAATAATATCTGCCTCCCCCTTATCAATCAAGGGGGAATATACCTTTTCGCCGTAACGGACATAGGTAACCACCGAGCCGCCGCGCTGTGACATGCCGTGTACTTCGCTGACCTTTACGTCATAACCCTTTTCCACAAACGCCTTGCCCATCAGTTTGGAAGCCAGAAGCGTACCCTGACCGCCCACGCCGACGATCATAATATTTTTAACCGATTGTGACATATTTACATTCCTTTCCTAAAAGAGACAGGGAAATGTGCGTCTGACGAACCGAAAAAGCACAAAACCCGGCTTGAAAACAAAGGTCTCAAGCTTTACTCCTTGAATCCAATGGCATGAAAGGCGCACAGCTTGGAGCATATTTCACAGCCGACGCACTGGTTTTGATCAATGACGGCAGTTCCGCGGCCTTTGTTGCCGTCGCCGCCAACCGATATGGCGGGGCATCCGGCTTTGAGACAGCTTTTGCAGCCGGTGCATTTTTCGGTATCCACAACCATGGCGGGCTTGTGTTTGACTGTCTTCAGCAAGGCGCAGGGACGGCGGGCAATCACCAAAGAAGGTTCTTGGGCTGCAAGCTCTGCCTCAACAGCCTTGCGGGTAGCATCAAGATCAAAGGGATCGACAACCACGACACGGTTAATTCCAATTGCATGTGCCAGGGCTTCCAGGTCAACCGCAGTAGTCGGATCCCCCTTAATGGTCAATCCGTTGGCGGGGTTGTTCTGGTGTCCGGTCATGCCGGTAATGGAATTGTCGAGGACGATAACGGTTGAGAGTCCCTTGTTGTATACAATATCAATTAACCCTGTAATGCCCGAATGGATGAATGTCGAGTCACCGATGACAGCGACCGATTTTTTGGCCTGTTCGCTTCCACTCGCAATGTTAAATCCGTGCAAACCGCTGATTGACGCTCCCATGCAGACACAGGTGTCAATCATGGACAGGGGAGCCTGTGCGCCGAGGGTATAGCAGCCGATGTCACCGCTGACGTACAAATTCAGTTTTTTCAAGGCGGTAAAAAGACCGCGGTGGGGGCAGCCTGCACAAAGAACCGGAGGACGGGGAGGAATGGGCTTGTCAACCGAAACATGAGGCAGTGTTTTGCCCGTCAGGGCTTCTCTCACAAGAGACTGCGAAAACTCACCGCATACCGGCAACAGCTGCTTTCCGATTACATCAATTCCATGCTTTTTGCAGTGGGTTTCAATGATATCGTCCAATTCCTCAACCACATAAACCTGATCGACATTCTTGGCAAATTCAAGCAAAGAATCAACAGGCAGCGGGTTGACCATGCCCAGCTTAAAATAGCTGGCGCCTTCGCCCAATGCCTCGCGGGCATAAAGGTAAGATGTACCGGCACAAATAACTCCTATTTTCTTGTCGTTATACTCAACAGTATGTATGCCTGACGTTTCGGACCATACGCGAATCGCCTCGTTGCGTTTTTCGACTTCAACGTGGCGAAGGCGTGCCATTGCCGGCATCATGACGTTTTTCATAACGTCTTTTTTATATTCCTTCAACGGTCGCTCCTCCCGCGGAGAAGTTTCTACCAGCGAGCGGCTATGCGAGATTCGGGTGGACAGTCTGAGCAAAAACGGCGTGTCAAATGTTTCAGACAGCTCGAATGCAAGCTTGGTATAAGCAAGGCACTCGGCAGAATCACAGGGTTCGAGCATGGGCGTTTTGGAAGCAATTGCATGATGACGCGAATCCTGCTCGTTCTGGGAGGAGTGCATCCCTGGGTCATCGGCAACGGCACACACCATGCCGCCGTTTACGCCTATGTAGGATGCCGTATAAAGCGGGTCGGCAGCTACGTTCAGACCGACATGCTTCATGGCGCAAAAGCTGCGCGCCCCTCCTGTTGCCGCACCAAATGCAACCTCAAAAGCCACCTTTTCGTTGGGGGCCCACTCGCTGTAAATCTCATCATATTTTGTGACGCTTTCGGTTATTTCCGTACTGGGAGTGCCCGGATAAGAGGAAACAACCGTGACGCCTGCTTCGTACAGCCCTCTGGCAACCGCCTCGTTGCCGAGCATAAGGGTTTTCATTAAAGGTACCATCCTTCCGTGTCCGTTCATCGAACGAGATTCAATACATAATTGTTAAATTGTTTCTCTTTATTCTAACATAAAATTCGGGATATATAAAGACGGAAATTCTGCCTTTAGGACAGACAGCTATTTTTGCTGATAATATTCATCATCCACCCACTTGAACGGGTTATCATCTATGTACGCCCAGATATCTTTATGCTCCTGCTCTTTGCGGATAATACGGTCATAATATCTGAACTGCCATATCTTCCTGCCGGGCGTGTTAAATATGGCATTTACTCTTTTGGTGGACAAAGATTTAAACGCACAGATAACATCTCCTTGCCCTACCACTGTACCAAAGATATGTGCTTTTTCGTAGGCGCATATTGTAATGAAATACATCCCGTTGCTGCTGTAATTATACTCTTTCAGACGAATGGGTTTTCTTCTATGCTTTTCTGTAACCATACCTTTCATATAAAGTACCCACCTACAAAAAATAGGATTTCAGCAGGTTAAAGGCAAGAGCAGAGCCCTTGCCATACTTTGGGGATGAGTGCCTGAAACGGCTTGCCAATTGCAAGCCGATTTTACTTCCCTCTCAAATCAACCACCCGCTGCGCCTTGCCGGTAAATCTTTGGATGGATTTGGGTTCCACCAAGCTTACCGTAATTTCAATGCCGAGTATCGATTTGATTCTGTCATGGATTCGCTTCTGCAACGCCTCCAGCTCGGCATACCGCTCCAGCAATCCACCGTCAATCAGCTCCACCTTAACCTCCAAAGTATCGGCAAACCCCTGGCGGCGTACAACCAGCTGATAATGCGGACCGATTTCATTGATACCGATTAGGGCGCTTTCTACCTGTGAAGGGAATACATTGACGCCGCGAATCTTCAGCATATCGTCGCTTCGGCCTATAATCTTATGCATACGGACTGTGGTGCGTCCGCACCCACAGGGTTCAAAGTTGAATTTCGTGATATCCTTTGTCCTGTAGCGCAGCATGGGAATGCCGCGTTTGGTCAAAGCTGTAACCACCAGCTCGCCGGTTTCACCGGGATCAAGCACTTCAAGTGTTTCGGAATTTATAACCTCACATAAATAATGATCCTCGCAGATATGCAGTCCGTTGCGCTGGATGCATTCGCCCGACATGCCGGGACCGTTCAGCTCGGACATTCCATAGTTATCGGTTACAAAGAATCCGCCGCCCCATCTCTGCTCGATCTGTTCGCGCATCTCAGGCGTACAGCCCTCGCTGCCGAGCAAGCCAAGCTTTAAGCCATACTGCTCAAACGGAAATTCCGCCGAAGCCTCCCTTGCACATTCGGCGAGATATAAACAATAGGAGGGTGTGGCGACAATGGTATCGGTGCCGAAATCTCTCATAAATTTAAGCTGTTTCTCTGTATTGCCTGACGACATCGGAACAACCGAAGCGCCGATTTTCTCAAGCCCGTAGTGCAGTCCGAGTGCACCAGTAAACAAGCCGTACCCGAAACAAATCTGAACAATCGACTCGTCGGTCGCTCCTGCTGCCACAATCATCCTCGCCACTTGTTCCGACCAGTTATCGAGATCCTCTTGTGTATAACCGACCACAGTCGGATTGCCGGTTGTGCCGGATGAAGCGTGGATACGGACGATTTTTTTCATTGGTACACCAAACATACCGAAAGGATATGTATCGCGCAGATCGGTCTTGGTGGTATAGGGTATGTATTGTATGTCGGACAATGTTTTAATTTTATCTCCTGTAACGCCCGCCTTTGCAAGGCGTTTGTGGTAGAACTCTACATTCCGGTCACAGTAATCCACCAGAGCCCGCAGACGTGTGAGCTGCAATGCCTGCATCTCACTGCGGGGCATACATTCCATTTCACGGTTCCAAATTCGGTTAGTCATGATTTATCCGGCCTTTCTTTAATCGGCGATCTGCTCTTTATCGCTTTAAACTGCATCTGCTTTAAACTATTTTAACACTTTTAACGAGATTGTAAAGTACTCTGAAAGGAATGCTGCGATTTTATTGTAGGCTTATTAAAATTCTCCGATGGCTGCAAACGCAGTATCGGAGAATTTTGGATATATCTAAAAAAAATTGGATTTTTACCGATATATAAATAGGAGCCATTAAATTACTTATTATGTATATCTTTACTTGTAACCCGACACATCGTTAATGTACGGGGGATTCCTCTGCGTAAAACGCCGGGTTTCCGGCTGCGCTCTTCCAATTTCTCGCTTTTGCAAGATTGCTGATTCCAAAGCACAATAAAAGTGATATTAACATGGCTGCACAGGCAAAATGGGGACCAAGGTTTGCAATTTTATCCACACCCGGCAAGGCGGCATCGGGGATAAATAGCTTGCAGACTACCGGAGGCGCCGCAATCGCAAATCCACCAGTCATTCCTGCCCACGCACCTGCACGGTTGATTCCCTTCCAATACAGTGAAATCATATACGGAGCAAGGAAGCTGCCCGACAAAATCCCCCAGGAATAGGACATCATATCAAGAATGGGCGTATTGCTGTTGGCAATGATGTAAGAAAAAACAACAAATAACCCGCAAACTACTTTTGTAATCGCCGCTGTTTTGGCGGAATCCATTTTTGGAAACAGCCTTGCCTGAATAAAATCCATGGTTAGGGTAGAGGAGGCGGTTATGGTAATTGCTGCGAGTGTTGACACAGATGCCGAGATAAGCAGTACCAGGATTAAGCCGAGAAGAATATTCGGCAGTCCGGCTTGGGATAGCATATTGGGGATGAGATAATCTTTCCCTTTTGCCGGCAGCTCTTGGAAAAACAAACGGGAAAAGGAGCCGACGAAATAACCACCGCCTGCAATCACAAGCGCGAATATGGTTGATATAATTGTCCCGCGCTTTACCTCATAGTCATCGCGAATTCCATAGAATTTATGAACCATTTGGGGGAGTCCCCATGTCCCGAATGATGTCATCAGAACCGTGGCAGTAAGTCCTACAAACTCTTTCACACCCAGATTCAGCTTAGCTGTTTCTGTTGAAATCGCCTTTAGCCCCACCGACAATCCCCCGATTTGGTTACTGCGCACAACCGCAATGATCATGGCCGAAACCCCTAGAAACATAACGATGCCCTGTAAACAATCAGCCTTTAGCGTTGCTGCATATCCACCCAGCACCACAACCACCCCTGCGACCAGCGCGATGACGATCATTGAGATATGCTCATCGATGCCGAGCAGGACCGAGCAGACGCTTGTAAGTCCTTTGTATACCGAAGCGGAATAAGGGAGTAAAAATAAAAAGATGATCACTACCGAAAACCGTTTCATGCCGAGGCTGTTGAATCGCTTGTCAAAAAACTGGGGCATNNCGTGTGGTCTCGCGCGTGCGCCGAGCAAGCACCAGCCATGCAAGCAACGAACCGAAAACAGCGTTTCCGATGCCCACCAGAACGCCCCAGATTCCATATGCCCAGCCGGTTGCTCCTGCATAACCCACAAACATGACGGCCGAAAAATATGCTGTACCGTATGATAGAGCGGAAACCCATGCCCCCGCGTTTCTACCGCCCACCGTAAAATCCGCCATGCTTTTTGTACTGCGGGCGTTAAGCAGACCGATCACCAGCATAACCGCAATGTACACGGCGATGGTGCTCCATATAATCAATTCCTTTGACAATAAAACCCCTCCTAAATCACTTTTACGCTTTAAACTCACACCAATTTAAATCGATTAATATCGTACATGATTTTTGGAAAAAATGCAATATTTTTTTAACGAGTAAAAAGAACGTTGCGAAAAAAAACAACATATTATATACTTAAAGGTACAGATAATAAGCGGATACATCTCATCCATGCCTTGAGTACGGGATTCAGCACATATTACTCTAAGGAAGTGATTAAATGTCTCTCAACAGCAAAAAAAAGGCGAACTGTGTTCCCGTGTCATATAATTGCAGCGAGATGTTTTCAAAACCTCCGACAAGCAATTGTTTTCAGGTGATCATGATTGAGCGTGGCTGTGCAACACTTCGCATTAACAGCGAGCGATGCTTCCTGCAGTCCGGCGTTATTATTTTTCGTGGCAAGAGTACCGTGATTGACCTCGTGCATAGTCATAAATTGATTGCGAAATCCATTACTTTTGATCCCAAATTTTTTGATATGGATTCCGATCCGGACAAGCGTATCCCCTCTTCATTCAATTTATTTTATGATTTAAGCTGTACAAATTCAGGCATTTTACCACTTGACCCCCTTGTCTGTCCCAAGGCAACCTCATTGTTTGCAGAAACGATATCCGAAATAATGAACCAGAACGATGCGCTTTGGTACAGCAGGGTTCGTATAAATATGATCGAACTGTTTCGTCTTGCCGAGGAGGAGTTTGTGCGTTTTTCCGGTAAAGATGGTACAAAGCCGTCATTGGCCAGAAGTACGCTTAATTTTATACATACAAATTATGAAAAGGAAATTACGGTACGGCTTCTGTGTGAGCTTTTTCATACCNNCAAGCTTACCGGAACCACCATCGGTCAGTATGTACTGGAATACCGTCTGCATTTGGTTCGCGAGGCTTTGATTTTTACAAATCTTACGATTGAAGAAATTGCTGAAAAGTTCGGATTTAGGCAGGCCTCGTACTTATCAAGAGTATTCCGTGCCCGAACCGGAGTGGCACCCGGTCGCTTTCGTGCCCAAATGAGTCGTTACAACCATTCACCCACCAGTGGGTTTACAGATGTATCAGGTTGATTTTCTGATAACATATTTTCACCCTTGCCGTCCCATTTCACAATCCATCATTGCTTTTGTAAAGGAGACAATGTATGCGCCCGACATTCAATTCAAGAGATGAACAATACCGCTCGCCCTTCGGCGCACAGCCCCAGGGGCAGGCGGTATTTTTTCGCATATGCCTACCAAGAAATTTGATGTGCAGCAGCTGCCGCCTCCTTGTCGAGGAAAATATTCCGATGGGGGAAACGACAGTCACATCAAACGGTATGTTTTGGGCAGGCATGGAAGGAAATGATGATGAGTGGTGGGATTGCCATTTTACACCTCAGCGCCCTGCTGTGTATTTTTATTGGTTCGAAATGGAAACCCAGTTGGGTGTTATGAGTCTATCCCGAGATCCGGACGGAAAGGCATCTATTGTCACGACCGGAAAGGTTAACCGCTGGCAGCTCACCTCNNCGTCGGGCGGAATCATGTATCAGATTTTTCCTGATCGTTTTGCTCGCTCGGGGCAGGGAAAGGATAACATCCCCAATGATCGCATTTTACGAAGCGACTGGGGTGGACAACCACACTGGCAACCGGATGAAAACGGTGTAATACAAAATAATGATTATTTTTGCGGTGATTTAAAGGGAATTGAGCAGCGACTCGACCATCTTGCTTCGCTTGGCGTTACTTGCATTTATCTGAATCCCATCTTTGAAGCCCATTCCAACCATCGTTATAATACGGCTGATTATATGCAAATCGACCCCCTACTGGGAACCGAAGAGGATTTTCGTTCCCTGGTTGATGCTGCCCGTCAGGTCGGGATTGGTGTGATTCTGGATGGTGTATTCAGTCACACCGGCTCGGATAGTCTGTACTTTAACCAAAACGGGCGATATGACTCTCCCGGTGCTTGGCAGACTCGAGAATCGCCTTACTTTTCATGGTATCACTTTGAGCACTGGCCAAATCATTATAAGGCTTGGTGGGGAGTGTCGACCCTACCCGAAGTGGATGAAACCGATCTGGGTTTTATCCGCTTTATCACAGGCAAAGACGGGATTGTCGGTTCTCGCATACATCATGGTGCTGCGGGATGGCGGCTTGATGTGGCAGACGAGCTTCCGGATGAGTTTCTTGACGTCCTTTATTCTGCAGTGAAAGCAGAAAATCCGGAAGCGGTTGTACTGGGGGAGGTCTGGGAAGATGCCAGCAATAAAACCAGCCACGGCGGTCTGCGCCGATACCTGCTGGGCGGACAGCTTGACAGCGTAATGAATTATCCTTTCAGAGATGCGATTATTCAATATCTACGGGGCGGAGAGGCATCCGAATTTATGGGGCATATCATGGATATTGTAGAGAATTATCCGCCGGCAGTGACCCGCCTTCTCATGAATCATATCGGTACTCATGACACCGAAAGAGCGTTAACTGCGCTTGCAGGACAGCCTGCAGGTTCACGTGACAGGGTATGGCAATCTAAACAGCAGCTGTCGGAGCAGGAAAGACAACGCGGTCTTTCACTTATGCGATTGGCATCGGCTTTACAATACACACTGCCCGGCGTTCCTTGCGTTTTTTACGGCGATGAAGCCGGCATGGAGGGCTATAGAGATCCATTTAACCGTGGCTGTTATCCGTGGGGCAAAGAGGATGCGGACCTTGTCGGTTGGTACCGCCGCCTTGGAAAGCTCAGAGCTGCTTGTCCCGCTTTAAAGGACGGCATGTTTATTCCTGTATACGGCAACCAAAACATAGCTTGCTATGAGCGCAGCGCAGAAGGCTCAAAGCTCCTATGCGCGGTTAACGCTGGAGACCAAGACAGCAGGATTGCGCTGCCAAATCACTGGCACCAATGCACGGTATGTATGGGAGAAGGGAGCATTACCGGTTCGGTTTTGCATCTGCCCCCTGTCGGCTGCGCTATCGTCACAATTCAGGATGTATAGTGATTCGGAATATATAGTCATTGAAATTTATGTTTTGTTGCAGTATAATTTTCAAGTCGTTTGATTTATGTAAATTCTACCCGAAAGGTCGGATATTATGTCCCCAAGTAAAGCTTTTACGATTGCCTGTGTCGTTTTGATTACTGCGCTTTCACTCATTGCCTGCAACCAGCCCAAGAATCCACAAAGCAGTTCATCGGCCGTAAGCAGCCAAACATCCCAAACGCCAACAGCCACATCAACAACCAAAGCCCCAAAGGACGTCAACCCGCTTACAGGAGTAGCAGATATTCAGCCGGGCAGTTGGGTTCGCCCGGTGGCGTTTATGACCGGAAACGACAGTCGTTCCCGTCCACAGATTAATCTGGATAAGGCGGATATGTATGTGGAAGCCGAAACCGAGGGCGGTATCACACGTATCATGGCAGTCTTTACCGGGGTTTCCCGTGTGCCGAATAAACTGGGTCCTATTCGCAGCGCCCGTACGCCGTTTATTAAGATTGCCGAATCACTGAATTCCATCTATGTTCATGCAGGCGGGAGCAAAACAGGGAAAGCTCTGCTAAAAACGGCAGACGTCGGCAATATAGATGCGCTTTACGGCATCAATAACTCCGCTTTCTGGAGAGATGCCGAGCTTCGCCGTACAAAGGGACTTGAATACAGCATGCTGACCGCCGGTGATAAGCTGAGCAAAAGGATAAAGTCCTTTGGGTTCTCAACAAAATTTTCAAAGACTCCTCCCATTACATACGGCACATCGGAAAAAGGTTCGGGTGCGGGCAGCAACGTAGAGGTACGCTTGTCCGGGCTTCAGACAATCAGCTTCCGTTACAACGCCAAGTCCGGGCTTTATACCAAAAACAATGGGACACTGGCAGGCGGACAGGTTCATAAATCAAAGGGCGGGGTTGCAATTACCGCTACAAACATCTTTATTATGTATGACAGAAAATACAGCGAAAACGAAAGAACAATCGGTTTTGAACTGCAAGGCGGTACAGGGGTTCTTGTAACCGAGGGAACCAGTCGACAGATTCGATGGACACGAACCAAAAATCAATTGAAATTTACCGAATATGATGGCACGGCGCTCACTGTAAAGGCAGGAAAACCCTATATTTGTCTGACAGATAAAAGCAACGCTTCAAAAACGGTGCTATCCTAAAAACACCTATTCAACTTAATACAACATACAAAAACAGGTGCTGTATTCCATAGCACCTGTTTTTGTATGGGCTTTGGCCAATAAATCATTCAAAATATGCCTTTAGCGTTTTTAATTGTAAACATTTCCTTAATTTTGCTTAACACAAATTCCCAATACATTAATAAAATACTATAATATTTATTTAGAAGATTTGTATTAAATTGTATCATTAGGGAGATGCGGGTTTGTGAAACAAAGAATTGCAGGATTGGGTTTGTTATCCGTGCTAATGCTTATGTTATTCAATTTCAGCACACTGGATGATAGAGTAATCGAGGTAGCCAACGTAGATCTTGGGATTGCTGCCTCTCACATTACAGACCAAACAACCATAGCAGACACAACCGCATCAAAATCAATTGCCACTCGATCAACCGGAATGACAACATCTAAAACTCCCACTCAAACTTCAAATTCTAAAATGCAGCAGCCCAAACGCATTTCGGATCAGGTCAAAAGCCTCTCCAAAAAGCATCATATTGTCGGCATGTCTCTTGCAGTATTCCGCGGGCAAGATATTCTATATATCCAATCATATGGATATTCCGATAAGGAACAGAATATCAAGGCGAACAAAAACACAAAATACCGTATTGCATCCATATCAAAAGCGATATCCGGCATGATGACAATGGATCTTGCCGAAAAAGGGAAAATAGATATAAACAAAGACATTTCTGACTACATAGGTCTTAAAATTCGCTCACCCTATTATCCAAAGACGCCGATTACTACATGGAACCTGCTTACCCATACAAGCGGAATAATCGATTCAAACCCTGATTTTGTCAGAGCAACCGATGTGAAACCGTTTGTAACCCTCAAAACAATCGTAAAAGGCGGAGAATTCTTCCACAAAGGCAAACCCGGCTCAAGATTTGTCTACTCCAATTTTGGAGCGGGGCTTTTGGCAGGTGTGATTGAAGGAGCCACAGGAAAGAGATTTTATGATTATGCCGAGGAAGCACTGATGAAACCCATGGGAATCGATGCCGGTTATATCAGAACCAAAATTAAGGATAAAAATAACCTTGCCAGCATGTATAGTGGAAGATATCGGACGGTAAATCTTAAAAAATGGAACCGCATCGAAAGCGCATACAGTCATTTCCCTATCGGACAGATGTATTTGCTTGCCCACGGTGATCTGATTATTTCTGCGGTTGATCTGGCCAAGCTTGCCATGCTGCTTTGCAATGACGGCAGTTATCAGGGCAAACAGATAATAGAGAAGAGCGCAATAAAAAAAATCAATACACCTCAGGTTAAAGACAACGGCAATGATGCCGGCCTTACCCTAGCCATGACAACCAGTCTCGTAAAGGGCAGGAAGCTGCACGGACACAGTGGTCAGGCTTATGGTATGGTTGCTGGCATGTATTATGACCGCGAGGACAAAACCGGAGTTGTGTTCATTACAAACGGGTGTGATCGCAATAAAAACAAAACAGGCAATTATGCAATATCCTACGATATTTTAAATCTGGTATATTCGAAAATACTGAAATCAAAAACATCATGATATATAATGTGGTTTTGGACGATGTCAAACCATCATGAACACGATACCATCACTTCTATTCACATAGAATTTCAGCATTGTACCGTTCAAGGCGGATTGTTCATCAAACTGCTTGAGCATAAAAACATCTGCAAATTTAACATATAAGAATAAGCTTCTATTTTATTCCTATTATCGGCTAGGTATGGTTAACAGCAGAATTTGACTTCGGCTGTTATCATACTTAGCTTTTTTATATTGTTAGAATTTATTTGATAATTGGACATATAATTATAGATGATTAAAACAGAATTTCCTGTTTAAATTGTTTTAGATAACCAAAATATTCAAATTTATTTCCGTATATTCGTGATTGGAAAACAGATAATAATCACGTAAAAGTCTTCGTGAATTGTAGGAGCGAACGTCGTATAGTATCTACCGCGTATGCCCTACTCACGAATATCCGAACCGATACAATGGAGGAATTCTGATGAAAGCCACAGGAATTGTTAGAAGAATTGATGATCTCGGTCGGGTGGTTATCCCTAAAGAAATCCGCAGGACGATGCGTATACGCGAGGGCGACGTGCTCGAAATATTCACCGATAATGACGGTGAGGTTGTATTTAAGAAATATTCGCCTGTTGGCGAAATGTCCCCGTTTACAGGACCTTATGCCGACGTCATGTCACGGGCATGTGGCATGCCGGTAATTATATGTGACCGTGACCATGTTGTTGCAGTTGCCGGGGTATCGCGCAAGGAGTTTATGGAGCGCCGTATTTCTGCACAGGTTGAGGAAATTATGGAACAGCGCCGAACAAAGGTGGCGGTTGCAGGCGAGTCCAAGAGAACGCAACCTGTTGAAGGCATAGATCGTTATGCCGGCGTTGTAGCACCGATTATGGCAGCAGGCGATGTTATCGGAGCCGTAATCCTGCTTCTTCCGGAAAGCGGAGCCGTTCCCAACGAGGGAGATGTGAAGCTGGCACAGGTTGCTGCTGCATTCTTAGGCAAACAGATGGAAGAGTAATTAAGGGTGTTGTAAAATCAATACAACTCATTTTACAACACCCCTATAAGAACTTGATTGAAGCCGCCCATAAGGATCATAAACGGGGCGGTTTCTTTACATCAGCTCTTTATTTCTATGTTTTATTTTAATACTAATATTTCGTCAGATTGCCTTGACGGCGAAGCCCGGGGAAATCCCATTGGCGCAGAATCTCATAAACACCGATTGCTACGGTATTTGAAAGATTGAGGGAGCGTGCAGCGTCATCACTCAGCATCGGCAGACGGACACAGCTTTGGGGGNNAGTTCTTCGGGGAGACCTGCGGTTTCCTTGCCGAAAACGAGATAACATCCGTCGGGGTAGCTGATATCGGAGTAGACGTTTTTGCCCTTTGTGGTGAAATAAAAAAAAGGTCCTTGATTCTGATTATAAAAATCCTCAAGATTTTTATAATATGTGATATCAAGAAGATGCCAGTAGTCTAATCCAGCGCGCTTGAGCTGACGGTCGTCAATGCGGAATCCCATGGGCTCTACAATATGCAAACGGGTGCCGGTAGCAGCGCAGGTTCTTGCAATGTTTCCTGTATTCTGCGGGATTTCTGGTTCTACGAGAACAATATTCAGAACAGACAAAGAGATTCATTCCTTTCACTATAAAAAAAGACAAGGCAGCAGTTTTCCATCAATTACCCTGTTTGAAAGTAATTATATGCGAAACAATAATTACGGAGGGTTTTGCCCGTCCGAAACAACTTATAGGATGATTATAGTTTTTATTGGGGGGATTTATATGGCAAAAAGGTATAACAACTTTTTCAAAGGAATCGGTATGGGTGCAGCGTTAGGGATTGCAGTCGGTGCAGCCGGCTCAATGTATATGCGCGCCAATAAAAAGGGCCTAAAAAAGAATGTAGGCAAGGCGCTTCGCAATGTTGGAGACCTTGTNNGGATGATGTTTCGGGAATGTTTTAATTGTAAAACCTTGGATGAAACAGGAGTGCAAGCTCCGGCTATGCCGGTGGCTTGCACAGACCCTTATATGGGTTGGGACTGGGGTACCTAATATTCAACGATAATCTTTCCATTGCCCTGCCACTTTTAAAAGAATCACAACCAGCGGATTCCAAAGGCGGCAGCCTTTGGTCGTTTGTGGAGGGGGTCGGGGGGG
>DOWI01000027.1 GCA_003519645.1 Oscillospiraceae bacterium | reverse complement strand
AAATCTACCGGATGGCGACTATAAAGAAATTGGAAAGGGCAAATTGAGTATCTCAACGCCGAGTGGGACTTCGGAAAACGGGAATATTCCAATTCTTTACGCTAACAAAAATGATATAGATTCTATTGGAATAAGCGTTCGTAGTTTTGATGGCTCCAAACTGTCTTATGTTTATGTTGACAAAAAACTTAATACCAAAGACCAATATGCAGATACAGATACTTCTATTTACTTAAGCGGAAATGCTCTGTCCGTTGGGACACATAAAGTTGAAGTGGTTCAATACGATACAAATAAGCCAGGCGGGAAAATAACTACTTATAAATCCGCTTCATATGAAATAAAAGCCAAATAGTATCCCCCATTATAAAACCGTGGGACTCCCATTTTATTAATTAACAAGCGCCCGGATTATTTCCGCCGGGTGCTATTTTTATGTTGATTGCAAGCCAAGATTATAGCCCTTGTTTGCGTTTACATTGTTCACAGTCTTTGCCAAGACTTTTTCTCCAACTTTTACGGTTGTATCCTTTTTCTCAATTGCCTCGACGATCTGCTCGGCCGCCGCAAGAATGGCCGTTGCAAGGCCCTCGTTCCCCTCTGTAACGGTTTCTTTGATAATCGACTGTGGAGCNNGAGCAACAACCTCCGGGTTTGAAGAAGCATCCGGATATTCGCCAACACCGATAACGGAGGTGGAATCAAACACACCGCCTTTGGCATACCAGTCAATATCCAGTTTGGGAACTCCTCCACCGTATCCGAGCTTTTTTGCCGCTTTTGCAGCTAAATTATCATAGTTGTCAATGCTTTCCCAGCCAAAGCTAAAATGCGGAGTCGGAATATGAATAGATTTTATACCATCGACTAATCCATTCATGGCATTTTTCCCAAGATTGATCCATTTTTCTGCCGTAAACCATGGCTGAACATCTTCTTTCCACCATTTTACGGGGCCGAGAGAATTCCACCAGTTAACAGCACCATTCCAGGCATCGGTAAGAGACTGCTTGACACTTTTATAAAGATCATCCCACTTTTGTTTTGTGAACCATGGAGCTACTGTTTTGTTCCACCAATCCGGGATAGACTTTTTGAAAAAGGCATTAATGCCATTCCATTTGTCCTGCGCCGTTTTAGAAATGCTGTTCCACCATCCGCTAAAATCAGATTTATAGGTATCCATGTCTCTCCAAAAAGCGCCCCACCAATCGTTCCACGTGCTTCCGGCGTTGCTTCTGAATACCTGCCATTTTGATTTAATATTACCGGTAGACCAATCAACTTGATCGGAAAGATCCCCGGCCTGTTTTTTGGCTTCACCGACAATTTTTGAATGCTGCTCCTTTGCCTGTTTTATGGTGTCGTCCTTTGATTTTCCGGCGGCATCCCTGATTTGATCGTACTGATCTTTGTTGATTGCGCCAACATCATACATCCGCTGGGCCTCGGTCATAATCCCCTCGTACTGTTTTTTAGCATCGCTAATCGTTGTGTCACGCTGCTTCAAGCTGTTCTTGACAATTTCAGACGCTTCCTGAGCAGAAAGGGAAGTATGGTTATCTTTGATACGCTGTAAGATAAGGTCACTTTCCACCTGGCTGTCAGACAAATGCTTAATTCCGGAAGTTTTCATGTTATTTTCTATTTTGTCGATTTCGTCATATTCACTCTGCTTTAGCCCCCTATGCTGACTTTTGGCGGTTTGCATGATCTTATTGATCTCACTCTCACCCTGCTGAACAGACAGTTTTTGCTTATCATAGTATTGGCCGCTTGCTTTTAGGATGCTGTCATACATTTTGGAATTGAGCATATTTTTGAGAGGGTTCAAGGTTTTAAGGGCTTTATTCTTGTCCGCGTCGAGGCCATCAATGATCGTATCCGCAATAGTCTTTACCTGGGACTTTACGTTTAAAACATCAGAATCGGTTATGATTTTTCCGCTCCACTTTATGCCTTTTATGGTTTCGTCAAGCGTTTTCATATTCTGGATGAACGGCTTCACTTTCTTTTCTGTCGCCTCTGAAACGCCATTGCCAAAAAGGCTGACCGGTTCAATACTGTCAGAAGCGGCATATCCAATCGCCTGAATTGCCAGAACGGCCGCACCGCCAACAACAGCTATTGTGCCGAAAATAGGAGCGCCAAGAGCTATGGCCACCGCTCCAATAGCAACAACTACAACTGCAGCTGTAGAGGTCCAGAATTCGCCAGTCAGTTCTTTAATGCCTAAATCTTTTGCGGCATTTGTGGCAAATTCTGAAATTTTCCCACCAACAAATTTAACAGCATCTCCTAAAACGCCTAATCCACGCCTAAAGTTTTCACTGTGCAAATAGGCAAAGGCAAAAAGTCCGGCCACTAAAGAAAGCCCTGCCGCGATTTCAGAAAATTGGCTCTTAAAGGCTTTTAACGGAGGAATCAAATTCATAAGCCCATTAAAAAGTTCATTTGTAAGTTTCCATGTAAGGAAAGCCGCGCCGATTTCAAGGACGGTTTTAAGAATTTCTTTAATAAGTGGCTTATACTGTTCGAGTTTCTCTCTAATTGCATCAATATTATTACCGATAGCATCTTTCAGTGCATCATACGACGGCAGATCAATTCCGCCGAGGATATTTCCCCCGCCTGCGCCTCCAACTCCTTTGCCTCCAGATTCCGCACCCATCTCTGAATTGCTGTTGTCCTTCTGAATAACGTGCAGTTCATCAAACCCTGAAATCAGATTATCAAGATCCTTTTGGGTATCTTTCAGCTTTTTACCGGTTTTGCCCGCGCTGTCCCCAACTTTTCCAATACCGCTTGCGGCGTTATTTGCACTATTGGCAACATCATTTGTGCCTGTAGAAATATTCTTCAATGAGGAATAGTCAATTTTCGGCAGTTTGAAGCCAAACATGGATGCCAGCTCCGACGCAAGTTCGCCAATTACTTCGACGACGGCAGTAACGGGCGGTAAAATTGCCTCCAGTGCCGGAATGAAAACGGAGCCGATTGCGCGTCCGGTAATGGTGAGCTGTGCCTGAAGAACACGCAAGGCGTTGGCCGGGGTTTGAATGGTCCGGGCCATATCGCCCTGCGCATTTGTGCTTTGTTTCATAATGGCAATATAACGCAGTTCGGCTTTATCCGCCTGGTTGAGATTATTGACTTTCTCGTTAATTCCCAGATTGTAAAGTTCCTGCTGGAGCCGTGCATTTGAAATATCAATACCGAGTTCACGGACGGAACGTGTCTGCCCCGTAATTCCGGACTGCAGTTTTTGGAAAGCGCTGGTTGTGCTGATATTGTAAAACGAGGCGATATCATATCCAAGCTGTGTCAGGTTCTCCGACATGGTAGTAGCCTGCTTGTTGGCAACGCCGAAAGAAGTAGTCAACTGCTGAAAAACGCCC